>JAHJRS010000034.1 GCA_018830845.1 Nanobdellota archaeon | reverse complement strand
TAAACATCTTTCAATAAATAACTCTTGTATTGAAGTATCCTGTGTTTTGTTTGTTTTTTCCCAAATCCCCTTCTCATTTTTTTTCCAGATATGTCCCAAATCAAAATATTGTGCGTCATCTCTCAAAACTTTTGTTTTGCTTCCAAAAGGAGGATTAGTTAAAATAATATCAAATTTTTTGAATTCATCATCTTCAACAAATAAGTCTTTTGCTCTTCCTTCAAAATCCTGTGCTTCGTGCAAGGAATTTTGCTGAACCACTCCCCCCTTTCCATCTCCAATAATCGCCATATATGCCTTTGCTATCTTAACTAAATCAATCTCTTTATCAATACCATAAATATATTTTTCAGCAATATTCTTTTTTTCTACATCAAAATTTCTCATTCCTTTGTATTTCTTTGAATTTTCCATTATATTCCAGATATGTTCCAAAGCATAAATCAAAAATCCACCACTACCACAGGCAGGGTCAAGAATAGATTGTTTTGGTTGTGGCTTAACTATCTTTATGGCTATTTTAACAATTTCTCTTGGTGTAAAAAACTCTCCTTTTTCACCAATTAATTTACTCTCTGCAAAAACTTCAAAAGCGTCACCAATGACATCTTTATCTGTTTTTAATAAACTAAATTGTTCTAATTCTCCAACAACATAAGCAATAGACTTTGCATCAAGATTAATTTTCTCGCTTTTTTCAAAAACCCCATCTGTTGATAATTCATCTTTAACTTCTTGGAATATCTCATTAATATTTTTTCTTACTTTTTCTGGGTTTTCATCAAATCCAACTCTAAATTTGGGTAATGCTTTTGTATCATATTTTTCATCCCAAATTTTACAGAAAATTAACCTAATCATCTCATTTCCTAATTTTTCTCTCCTGCTGATATTTGTATTGGAATAAAGTGTATTAAGCAACCTTCCAAAAATTAATTTTAAATTTCTCGCTGGTTTTAATTTCTCTTTTGATATTTTTCCTATATCTTCAAATCTTTCCCCTTTTTTAGGTATTTGATAAACAAAATTTCTTTTAACTTCTCCTGTTGTTGGATTTCTGTATAAGTATTCAATTTCTTTTCCATTTGTCCAGACACCCCAATAACAAGAAGTGGCAGACATATAACTCATTAATTGTTTTACACCTTCTTTTCTTGTTGGTCTTTTTGTTTCAACAATTCCTAAAATATCCTCATTCTGATTTCTTTTATTTTTATCTGATGTTTTGAAAATAACTATATCTGCTCTCTCTTTATTTTTTTCAGAATTTTTCTCCCCCCTCTGTATTGAAACTTCAATATCCATTAAATTATAATCGTAATCATAATCTTCATACAAAACTTTTTCATAGTCTTGTCTTACTTTTTCTTCTGGCGTATCACGAATTTTTCTCTCCGTCGCTAAATCCTTTATATATCCTTCTTTTAATTCTTCATTTTTCATTTTTTTAAATTACACCCCATTTATAAAATAAACAGACTTTGTAAATGTTTCTAAACAGATTTTGCTATTTTTCAGTGGTTGCTATTTTTTCTTTATTCTTAAACATCTAACCAAAAATCTCCATCCTCAAAATTATGAAAATACTTTTGAGGTGATGTTTTTTTACCTTTATTTTTTAAAATTCTCCTCAAAAATTTATTTTTTAAAATTCTTCTATATTTTATTTCAACACTAAATGAAATTGAATTTTTTTTGTTTTTTCTTAAAAAATCCTCAATTTTAATGCCCTTATCATCTTCCAAACTACTTAAATAGAAATGTCCGAAAACTTTGGTCTTTGGTTGCAATATCCAATGTTTCTTATTTCCGTAAAATCCATCTTTGAACTCAAATAATTTATTATTTACTTTAACCCACACAATTCCAAAAACTTCAACCTCTACTTTGCTCATATTATCCATATTAAATCCAATATGTGATTTTTCTTTAAGTCCATTAAGATAAAAAGAAACTAAAGGATTATATTTTTCCTTTACTATAAGATATGTAAGATAAGCATAAATTACTAACGCTCCAAAACTCAACCACTCAACTATCATAAATTAAAAGATAGTTGAAAGATTTTAAAGATTTATATTTTAAAAGTCCCTAATGCGACAGCAAAATTAAGTCCCTAATTTGCGACAATCTCTTGGTTCTTCCTTCGATCTTGGCCTTCTCCACTTCTTTAAAACAATTTTAAAACCAATTACTTTTGCAGTGTAATTTTCCCCAAGGTGTTTTAAAAGCTCTTCTGAAAGTTTTTTTAGGTCTTCCTTGTTTTCCCTTGCCGACTTCAAAACACTTACTTTTACAGTCCTGCAGTTTGAAAAATGAACTCTAAGCATTCCAAGAAAATTCTCAGTTATGCCGTTTTTTCCAAGCTGAACTTCACGAATCATAAAAAATTTACGAATAGAGATTTTATAAATATAAGGTTGGAAAGGTTTTTTAATAATAGGTTCTTTGTCTTTTTATGACTCTTTATATAAGGGAACTCTGTGATATGAATGATCCTGAAGAGGGAAAAGTTCTTTCAAAAATTGCCTACCTGAGTATAATAGATGAATTTGGACGCAGAGGAACAAATCCTCACATAAATTGTTGGTACTTTAAATATAACGGGACTAAAAAAGAATTTGAAAAGGCCAGAAGAAATTTGAGAAATTTTGAAATGAAAAAAATTAACTTGGTAAATAAATTAATTGATAAGATTGAATCCTCAAACAGGAAAATTAACTCTTTAAGTGATTCCTTTTTCTTTGAAGGGATTAGCTTCCCAATAACGGTTTCCAAAAATAAATAATGCGCCAGCCGGTGCTCGCAAACTGCAACCGCCAAAAACATTTGTTATTGAGGGCAATTGAAGTTGCTCGTCGAACCTTGGGTCATCCCCCAAAAAAAATGCGCCAGCCGGGAATCGGACCCGGGTCACAAGCTCTTTCCGCAGGAAAGCTCTCTCCCTTGTGAAAGGGAGGTAGAGCGGTAGAAAACCGTGGGTTTCCTTCGCTTGGGAAGCTCGTATTCTGCCACTAAACCACTAGCGCTTCAAAACTTTTAAGATATCCTTCTTTTTTATTGTGACTTCTTTAGGTTTATTTTTAATCTTCCATAATCCTGACTTCATCCAGAATGATTTTTTGACGTCGTGGCCAGTAAAAATATGCATTTTTACATCCTGCTTCCTGTCTCTCCAGTCCTGGCTCTTTCCCGCACAATATGCTCCCGCCTCATAAATTTCCTCTTTTGCAGGGTTTAATTTTTCAACAACACAAAAAGGGCTTCCGGGGGCCAAAGTATGAAGGATTATATTTTTCTTCCCTTTAAAATTCGAAACTAATTCATCATTAGTTTTTGAGTCCCTCCCTAGGAAAATTTTTGTTCCTGTTGAAAGAGTTATCTCACGAGGTTTCATACAATTCTTAAGAAAGAGCGCTTTTTATGATTTTCTTAATGCCTATTTTAAATAATATTTAAAATATTTGTTCCTACAGGGATTTCCCGGACAAACTTCCATCCATTGTTTTTTAGAGTCAATTATAACTGAAGCGATAGTTACTCCAAATGGTCTTTCTATTTTGCTGTCATGCCCGCAAATTCCATAAGGAGCATTCTTGTGGTCTCTTAAAACTTTTTTTAGACTTTCAATTGTGACGTCTTTCTCTTTTGACAAAATTTCGTATGCCCTCTTATATCTAAGAACAGATTCATCTTCGGTGTTCCCTTTATTCTGTTCTTTTTTAACAAGGGGGTTATTTGTGTGAACTATCCATTTGTTTCCAAAAAATAAATCGCAGTTCATCCATAATTTCTCAATATCTTCCATGGAGGAATTTTTGAAAACAAGAAGAATATTTGATGCAATGCTCTGCTTGTGGCTCTCCAGAAGATTTTCCGCTTCTTTGAGGGTTCTTGTTTCAATTAAAGACCTTAATATAAATGAACGCGGAATTCCAAACCTGAACCTTTCAAAATTCAGGGAATTTCCGGTAAATGCAAGGCCATAATTGTTAAGGCTGCAGGATGCTCCTACAAGATTCCCTATATAAGTAAGGGACAAAAATTTCAGCCCCCCTATTTTTCCAGACACAACAACAAGCCCCCCATTCCGGTAATCTTTAATCCAATCTTCATTGTGACCAAGAAAAATTTCTCCGTTTTTTGTTTTGACTGCAAGGCTTGAACATTTTGGCACATAAAAATCAAGCAACTCCTCTTCACAGTTCATAACGAACAAATCATCAAAAGAAACACCTGAACCTTCGCTCATCCCTTCAATTTCTTTTAAAAATTTCGGGCAGTTTTTTTTTATCACAGGAATAAATTTTTTGGACTCATCAGTCATTTTTTGGTAATCCATTCCGTAGGATTTGTAAATTTTTTTATTGAGAGAAATTCTTTTTTTAAAATCTTTTGAAAGTTTTTTTCCAAGATTAAAACCAAAATCATAATTGTCTTTTCCTTCGATTACAAAGTGCTTTATCTTTTTCATTTTTTAAGAATCCAGTCATTCACTATTTTCAAGGATTCTATTTGGTTTTTGTGGGTCAGAATTTCGGAGGCATTTTTATAGTTTAACCATTTGGATGCGGAATGCTCCCTCCTATCAATTTTTACTTTTCCTTTTTCCACCTCGACTGAATAAAGTGAGAAGGTTTGTCCAAGATATCCAATCCTGTCAGGGAAAATTTCAGGATAAACGTAGATTCCGGAATATCTGTGTTTTTTTATTTTTAAAGGGGTCAAACCTGTTTCCTCAATTGTTTCTCTTTTTACCGCACTTTTTTTTGTTTCAGACCTTTCGACTCCGGCTTTTGGAAATTCCCATCCTACCCAGTGGAGCTTTCTTTTAAGCAGAAGATAAACCGGCTTTCCTTTTTCAAAAGAATAAACTACAAAAAAAACACCTTTTCTTAATTTTCGTTTCATTTTTTTTCGGCGGCCTGAGCTTCTTCTTTTTTTGGGGACAAAATTTTAGTTGTGATAAAGATTCCAAGCACAGAAATAAAAGTAATTATTGCGGTGGAAATTAGTTGACTATTTAGTGATGACAACGAGGAGAGTTTTGTTATATATTTTGTAATAAGATCCCTCCATGAAAGGGCAATTAAAAACCCAAAAGCAGCGACTATTGCTGTATTAACTGAATTATGAAACTCTCTTCTGAATTCAGTCAATACCTTTCCTGCCATTTAAAATATAAGAAATCTAATTTTAAAAATGTTCTTTATGTGTAAATCATTATTTCTTTATTTCCCAACCCTCTTTGCCATCAAGAATTTCAAACCCAAACTTTTTTATTTTTTCCCTTAATTCGTCTGATTTTTTCCAATTTTTTTCCTTTCTGAAATTTTCCCTTTCCTGTGCCAGTTTCTTTACCTCTTTTGGAATTTCAATTTTAATTTTTTCAAGAATTTTAAGACCAAAAACTTCATCCATTTTTTTTATTGTTCTTAATTTTCCCGTGGCTTTTTCATCACGAACAATCTTCCACAAAACCTGAAGAGCTTCCGGAGTGTTAAGGTCATCATTAATTGCATTTTCAAACTCTTCCATGTATTTTTTATTTGTTTTTTTGTCATCTTTTATTTCTGAAACAATATTTTTCAGCCTTTCATAAGAATTTTTTGCCCCTTCGATTTTTTCATAAGAAAAATAAAGAGGCTTTCTGTAGTGAGTTCCCAAAACAAAATACCTAAAAACCATCGGGAAATATCCTTTTTCACACAATTCGGAAAGAGTGAGAATTCCTCCCTTGCTTTTTGACATCTTGTTTCCGGTTTCGTCAACCAACCATCTTTGGTGCATCCAATATTTTACCCATGGTTTTTTTCCAGTTGCACATTCACTTTGTGCGATTTCATTTGTATGGTGAACCGGAATGTGCTCTTCTCCCCCAGTGTGAATATCAAACTGCTCCCCTAAATATTTTATACTCATAGCAGAACATTCAATGTGCCACCCCGGAAAACCAACCCCCCATGGCGAATCCCATTCCTGCTGTCTCATTTCTGGTTTTTCTGAAAATTTCCAAAGTGCAAAATCGGTTTTATTTTTCTTTTCAGACAAATCTATTCTCTTTCCGGCCTGCAACCCTTTAATATCCAGTTTTGCAAGACGCGCATAATCTTTTGGGTTTATTTTTGAAGTATCAAAATAAATTCCATCAGCCGTTTTGTAAGTATAGCCTTTTTTTTCAAGGCTTTTTATGAGACTTATCTGTTCGCTTATGTGTTTTGTCGCCCAGGACCAGACAAAAGGAGGAATAATATTAAGTTTTTCAAAGTCCTTTTGAAATAAATTAAAATAATATTTTGAAATCTCTTCAGCGGTTTTTCCTTCTCTTGACGCTGCCTTTTCTATTTTATCTTCCCCAGTGTCTTCATCAGAAGTAAGATGCCCCACGTCTGTTACATTTATCACATGTTTTACTTTGTATCCATTATAAGTCAGAACTCGCTTAAGAATGTCTGCAAAAATATACGCCTTTAAATTTCCAATGTGCTGGTACCAATAAACAGTAGGTCCGCATGTATAAACTCCAACATTGGGGGGGTTTATAGGGGAAAAATTTTCTTTTTTTCTCGAAAGTGTGTTGTAAATTTTCAAAGGCATAAATAAAAGAAGTAACCCGGATTTAAAAGATTTTAGAAAATTATT
>JAHJRS010000033.1 GCA_018830845.1 Nanobdellota archaeon | reverse complement strand
GGGCTATTACCCCGCCAACAACCTAATCCGCCGCAGCCCCATCCTTAGTTCAGAGATAAATCTTTCCAGGGTATATCTCTTATTAAGTATTAACCTCAGTTTCCCGAGGGTATCCTTAACCTGAGGGTAGGTTAGCTACGTGTTACTGAGCAGTTTGCTTTTCAACTTTTTGCAAAGCCAAAAAAACTTGCATGTCTAAGCGCAAATCAGAGAGCCGCAGCCGCCAGCAGGATCAACTGGAATTAACAATTGAAAATCTTTTTAAAAATTTTGTTTATCGACGACGATAAAATCAATTGCGCAATTTCTTTTCTGTAAGATAAAGAAATCACTTCACACAAAACTCCTACTATTGGCTTAAAACACAAACTTATGACAACATATTATAAAATCATTTTAATAAAATTAATTAATCATAACATGAGCACTGCTTTCACATACATCATACCTTACATGTGAAACATTTTTATTAAGGCACTCATCTTCGTTAATAAGAATTTTAGAAAATTTGTATTTATAAATGTTGTGTTGCAGAATTTTTAAGAAAATTATTTAATATATGATTAACTGGTGTTTTTATGACGCTAAAAGAATATAATAAGAAAAGAAATTTTAAAAAAACAAATGAGCCAGAAGGGAAAAAGAAAACAGCAGGAAAAAAAATTTATGTAATTCAAAAGCACAGCGCATCTCATCTTCATTATGACCTGCGGCTTGAATTTAATGGAACGTTGAAATCTTGGGCAATTCCAAAAATTCCTCCAAAAACAAAAGGGGTAAAACGGCTTGCGGTCGAAACAGAGAACCACCCGATTGATTATGCAAAGTTTCACGGAATTATCCCCGAGGGAAATTACGGAGCAGGAAAAGTTGAAATATGGGATAATGGAACTTATGAATTAATTGAAAAGGATGACAAAAAAATAGTTGTGATTATACACGGAAAAAAATTATCGGGCGAATACGTTTTAGTTAAAACTCATTATGGCTCAAAGCCAGAAAAAAGCTGGCTGTTTTTCCGAACAAAGTGATGGAAACATGAAAAATCTTTGATTTTACTTTTTTAAGAAGTGAATTAAATTTTAATATCTAAAATCTCCATTTTCCTTTTTTGAGTTTCCAGCCCAGAATAATTATTGTTACCAGCAAAACAAAAGAGATAGCTAAATCAATCAACGTTTTTGCTTCCAAAATGGAGGGAACAAATTCCATTCCGAAGCGAATTATTAAAGTTCCTATAAAAATAAAAATAGGAATCAAAAAATTCTTCTCGATTACTTTGTTGTATATTGCAAGTAAAAAACTAAGAATAAATCCAACTCCAAAAATCCAGTCAATTGCGAAAGCACTTCCAATTAAAATCATAAAAATGACGGTTGCAAATACAATTTTGAAATCCCTCTTTGATGAACTTATTTTTCTTTTTATCTTTTTCATGAATTATTAAAGAAATTGTAAGTTATAAAATTAATTGAGCACTATAAAAATCACTTTCCCAATTTGGATTCAAGGCTTTTGTAAATTTTAATTTTATCTTTATTTTTTTCCATTAAAAAATTCATTTTTCTCATTTCTCTGTAAACAGAATCATCATTCATTCCTTCTTCAATTAATGATTTGGCTCTGCTTAAAATTCCTTTTTTATAATCCCATCCGGAAACAATATCTACAACAGGGTCAAGGTATGAACGAGTATCTAATATCAATTCCCCGTTGCCCCCATACCCCCCGACAATTGTTCCCCTTACTGAAGCGGATTTTCCTATCATTTTTCTGTAAGGGATTGTTGGTTGTTTTCCGACGTCGAGTATTCCCATTTTACCCATTTCAGCAATTGCCCCATAATGATGTCTGTCCTGAGTGTAATAGTAAGATGCTTCTTCTCTTGTTCTTGCAGCTTGTGATGAAATCAAACTTATTTCGCTTCTGCCATGCCACATTTTGTGGGTTGCAACTGCATTTATTGGACCGTTTTTGCCGGGAAGTTCAATTATTTCGTATGTAAATCCCTGTCCTGAAGCACTTTGTCCTCTTCTCAAAAGTTTTTGCTCCTGGTATTTTCTGTCAAACATTGATGCAATCACATTTGCTTCATCTTCATTATCTTTCTTTTGCATCCAATGATTACCCGCAAGGACAAAAAGAGGGATTTTATTTTCCATCATTTCCATGTTAGGACCGTGCAAAACTTCCATAAAAAGTGCTTTTTGGTCTTCAGGTTTGAATTTTGGCTGACCTTCTTCAAATTCTTTTACATAAAATTGTGTCGCTTCGAGAATTTGCTTGTCGTTTGCACCATTTTCTCTCATTTTGTTTCCCAAAACGTTCAGCCTTTTCATAAGTCCAACAGCATCATTTGAAACAGTTAAAAAATCATTTGTTGAAGCCTCTCTTTTTGAATCATGGCTTCTAAAAGCCTGCTCTCCATTGAGTGCTTCTCCCATTATAGAATATTTTATTTTATCCCATCCATTTGTTTGAAGAGCAACAAGCTGGCTTGCTCTTATTCCGTCAACTCCTGATGTTCTTCCAACGGCAGAATATGCCCCAAGATGAAGATCTCCCTGCAAAAGAATTTTGTAAATTTCCGGCCTCACTTCCTCCAATATTTTATTCATCTCATTTTTTGTGCTTTCAATTTCTTTTTTCTTGCCTTCAACTTCAAAATTTTTCAAATCCTTTTCTAATTTTGAAAATTTTTCCCCATACTTTTGACCTATAGATTTCAGATAATCATCATCAATGAAAAGGGATTCATTGCTTTGATCAGGATGCTGAGTGTAAATTACCATTCCGGTAGTTGTTCCGCCTTTGACAATTCTTTTTCCAGGCCATGTGCCTTTGTTGCCTTTCACCATAAGGATTCCTAATTTTTGAGTGTCATGTCTTGTTGGAACTTTTACATAAGTTGTAATTAAAGGTGTCTCGGCATATTTACCTTGAATGGTCGTCTGGTCTATTGTCATTTTTTCCTGCATATTATACCCATCTGCGCCGTAGCTTGTAAGGGCTATGTCAGGGAATGCAAAATCTCTTTTATTGTGCTCTCCTTTCGTTTTGGGTTTTGTTTTTCCTTTTTTAATTCCTTCCGAAATCTCTCCTTCATGGAAACCCTGCAATTCAGAAAAAGAATTTAGTATTGGCTCGTTTGATTTTTGAGAGTTTGTTCTCGGCATTGACAAAATAGTTGTTCCAATTGGTCTGTTTTTATATTCATCTTTTCCTTCAATTGAATGCTGAGGGTCTGGAATTTCTAAATTAATAATATCATCGGTATGTAGGAAAAATTTGTGCTCTTTTTGGTTTATTTTTTTTATCTCAGAGAATAAAATATCATAGTAATTCTTGTTAATTTGTTTTACTATCATCTGAAGTGCTTTTGCTTCGGTAGGAGAAATTGCAATTTTTTTTGTAAACCAGGCGTGCCCTTCATCTTCTTCAGCCATTAAAGAATTTTCAAATCTTTCAGCATCATTAATCTTATCTTCAAGAGAGTTTATTTTTTTCGCAGCTGAGCTGAATTTTTTCTGGCCTGATTCATAAAACTCCTTTAACCTATTGAATGTTGTTAAATCGTCATAAAATTTATGAATTGTTTCGTAAAACAGGGTGTCAAATTGTTCACTTTTTAATTTGTTGTCTATTTTTTTTCCCGTTATTCCTTCGAATTCTTTTTTTACTTTCCCTTTAAGGGTCTTAAACATTTTTGTTTTAGTTCCTTTCTTTGTTCTGAAAAAACTTTCCTGAAGAGCCTTGTATTCTCCTCCTCTCTCGGGGAATTTTCCCTCTTCAAATTTTGTTTTTCTTGTGTTAATATGGTAATACACTCTTTCTCCAATTAATTTCTGAACAAGGTTTTCAGAAATTTGTTCTTTTAAGTTTTCTTTTTCTTCCCTCCATTTTGGAAGGTTGTCTGTTGCGTCCTTCATTTCCTTATGAATTTTTCTAAGCTTTGGAAGCAAAGTATCAAGAGTTTCATTCATATTTGCGTGGTCATTATAACTCCATTGGTAATGGAGAGGTGTCCATTCGGGAACATTCTTGAAATTTGGGGCTACTTGATGGGCAACACTTCTTGCTGCCTCCTCATTTGAAGCAAGAGTGTCAATAACATTTTCCTCGAGATTCTTGTACTCTTTTTTTCCGAGTTTGAACCCTCCCAATTCCAAAATCTGCTTTATTTTTTTTAGCTCCTCTTCTCTCCCATTTTCACCGTTTTTTTCAGTTCGGTCCAAACCCGTCAGGAGCGCCCTCTGATTTTTTGCCTTTCCAAACATCTGAATAAACTCGGGCATAAGTCCCCCCTGAATAACATAGCTTGAAAGCATCTCGTCGATATCCATTGATTGTCTTATGATTTTTTCACCAATGAATGCCTCCTCATTTGTATAAAGAGTTCCGGTTCCCATTTCTCCGCTTAAAATATGAATTCTTGGAACCCTGTAATCTCCAAAATTTTTATCCCATCTTAATTTATGCTGGTTAACAACGGCACTAATCAGGGCTTCTTCCTCATCCATTATTCCATTGTTAGTTGGGAGAAATTCTTTTTCAGGAATTTTCCATATCTTGGCTATTCTTGTTAAATTTTTTAAAACTTGACTTTTTGTTTTGTTGGATTTGTCAGAAATTTGTTTTAAAGTTGGAACCAAGCTTTGGAATATTGTGGGGGTAACATAAATATTTCCAGTATCTCTTGGGCTAATTTCCTCAATCGCTTTCAAAAGAACCCTATCCTCCTCAGTTATTAAAAGCCTCTCCTCCAAAACCCTTGGAATTTCTTTCCTCTTTTTTCCAATCATGAAAAACAAAAACCATTTTTCTTTTTAAAGACATATATTCTCTAAAATATAATTAAGGAAAGGGAGTACAACATGTTGAGTTTTTTAGTAAAAAATAAAATTTATAAAAGAAAATCTCCTCTTTTGTTTAACCCCAAATTTTTTTATTGAAGATTCTTTTTTTCCGTCGGGAGGATTATGCCGGATTGATTCTTCCTTCAGAGTAACTTTTCTGTAATCCTCGTCTCTGTATGAAATAATCGCACCGCGCAGATAAACGGAAGTTAAGTCAAAAAGTTTTTTGTAAACTGTTACATTTGTTCCGGGAACAAAGCCATGTTCTAAAAGCCTTAGGCAATCACAATCTGCAATTGTTGCGGATTCCCCTTCAATTAAATTGGTTATGTTTCTCAATCTATTCCTCGTCGCCTATCCACCAATCCATATCAGGAAGTTTTGAGGTGTCTTTACCCCTCGCTTTCAGATAACCTCTTGCAAGAAGATAAAAAATTAACCCAAGACTTTTTCCACTTTTATTGTTTCCAATTATCAGTTGGTCAGCCCCCTTGCTAAAATTGTTTGTTCCGCAAATCATTAAAACTTTTTTATGAACATCAAGAGTGTCTTTTAAGGCATTTTTGTCAAGCCACTGATCAGAAATTATTGTCAGTTCAGTTTCAAAAAAGTCCTTTAAGTTTGTATTAGTCATGACTCCGGCAGGATATTTTTTTGTGAAAACTCTTATGCCTGTAACTTCGCCAAATTTCATTGCAGCTCTCCATCCCGATTGCCTTTTGCAGACCAAAATTACATTCTCAGGTTCAAATTTTGAGAGGTATTCAATTCCTTCCTTTAATTTTTCATCTATTAAGTCAGTATTAAAAATCGCAAGCCCGTCCGCCCTTCTTCGGTAAACATACTTTTTCATTTTAGGGGTTACAATTCTTGTTCCCAAATAAATTCCGGTCTTAACATAGTCGTCAAGGTCAATAAGCATATTTGATTTTTTCTTGGCCTTAACTTCTTCTTTCAGGCTTTTTGTGTCAGTTTTCTCAACTTTTTCCTGTATTAATTTTTCGGCCTTTTCCTTTAATGCTTTTAATTTTTCATCCTTCGTTTTTTCCGTCTTTTTAGAAGTCTTTTTTTTCTTTTCCGTTTCTTCAGTTTCAAGAGATTCTTTTTCTGCGGCTTTCTCAAGCTCTTTGCCTTCAAGTTCTTCTTCAACTCCCTCTGAAACCTTTTCTTCTTTTTTAATCCTAGCCATAGGATTTTACAATAAAATTAGTTTATAAAGCTTCTGTTAAGAAATTTCCAAATGGAGCCTTTTTACGTCTCTTTTCACAAATTTGAGGAGTTCTTCTTCGCCTTTTGGAACCATGAATTCCTTAAGAGTGTAGGGTTTCCCAAAATTAATTTTTACAAGGGGTTTCTTGTCTTTTTTTGAAAAATAGTTTTTTATAAAAGCATAAATATCCGAAAAAAAGTAAATTGGCTCAACTTTATTTTTAAAAAATGAGGCGAACTTCAGACATTTTTTTTCAATTGTATGGGGTTCATATCTTATGGCAATGTTGCACCCGTAAGGTTCTTTTCCAAATTCTTTTACTTTTTTAAGGTATCTTTTTAAAATTCCAGTGTCTCCCCTTTCCATGACCCCTCCGTCATAACTTCTTCCGGACTCGATAAAATTCATAAAGTTTTGCCCTTCTCTCACAATCTCTTCAAGCCCAAAATTTATTTTCAAAATTTCTTCCTTCTTTTTTTGAGTGACTTCCTTTTTTTTAAGAATTTTTCTGTCAATAAAAAATGCACCGGTTTCTTTTTGCAAAATTTTGTTTGCAGGCCAATGGTCAAGGTTTGAGCCCGCAACAATTATGGGGTGCATCAGTCCATTCATATTAAGAATATAAGGGATAACCACATAATCAAAATGACTAACGTGGTTTGGGAGATAAAGCGCTTGCTCGTCTTTAAGAATAGAAAGATTCTCTTCCCCGAAAATCTCAACCCCGCTTACAAATTTTTCAAGATAAATTTTTTTTAAATCTTCAAAAATTTTGTCAATTCTTTTCTGGTCAATTTCCATAATTTATTAAAATTAATTGATTTTAAAAGAATGATTGTGAAAAAAGACCTATTTTAATTTCTTTTCAATTTCAATAAGCCTTTCAATTTTTGCGAGTCTTTCAGGTCCTGTGATTCCGCATTTCATGAAATTAGCCTGAAAACCAAAAGCAAGGTCAGCAAGGATGCTCTCTTTTGTCTCTCCGCTTCTGTGTGAAAAAATAGTTTTTATCCCTTTTTTCTTTGTAAGTTCAATAATTCTTGAAACTTCAACCAGAGAGCCATTTTGGTTGGGTTTTACAATCAACGCATTAATTGATTTCTCTTCAATTGCCTTTTCAATTCTTTTGTAATTAGTAACCGTCAGGTCATCTCCCACAACCAGTGAATTTGGTACGGCTTTCAAAAGTTTGGCAAAGCTTTCAAAGTCCTCTTCGTCAAATGGGTCCTCAATAAAAAAAAGTTTGTAATTTTTTGCAAGGTTCTTCATATACATTAGCTGTTCATCAGGTCTTCTGTCAAGTTGCGGATTCTTATAATGGTATTTTTTTCTTTTGTAAAATGTTGAAGCAGCGACGTCTGTTCCAAAAGGAACTTCTAATTGGGAGAGTATGTCAAAAACCTCTTTTTCATTAAGTGAAGTCATCCACGCGTTTTCATCATTTTTTTTGTCACTGAACTTTTGATCTTTCCTTTTCAGTAATTCTTTGAGTTTTTCCTTTATTTCCAAATTTATTTTTTGATTTTTGGAAGGAGACCTGAAGTCCGGAATCAATAAAAATTCCTGAAAGTCCGGTTTTTTGCCACTTGCGGAATGAAGACCTCCTCCGATGCAATTTCCAACAAAACGGGGAAATATTTTTGCATTTGGGTTAATTAATTCCCAAATTTCTTTTTTTTGTTCTTTGGATATCGCTTTTAACACAGCGGATTCAAATGCAAAAAGAGTGTTTGCTCCAACGTGCCCCTTTGTGATGTCTTCAATCCTTCTCAGATCAGAGAATTTTTCCAGGTGCTCATCTGAAAAGTAATCTGACAAATTTTCAAGAGCTTGAATGTCTTTTGTAATTGATTTTATATATGACTTCGCTTCATATTTCCCCTTTGACTTTCCGTTTGGAGCCGAAGCACTGAATTTTCCAACATTGGTTGTGAGGGTAACCTCAATTGTTAAATCTCTCCTGGAATCCTTTATTGCTTTACCTTTAACCCTCTTTATAATCATAAAAAAGAAAATCCATTTTGGTTAATAAATGTTAGGTTTTAAGAATTTTTATCTTGATTTTTGAGTTAAAATATTGGCAAGATTCTTCTTTGGTTTATCTAGAAGGATGTTTTTTTACAAATCAATTGTCTGGATCCCTTCCCCAAAATCTGTTTTGTAATGAACAAATGAAAGCCTAGGCACCCCTCTTTGCATGATAATTTTCACCTCATTCACATTCTTTCCGTGGAATTGAGTTTCATAAGAACTTTTTATTTGGGTCCAAGAATTCATAAATTCGTATGCCTCTTTTGGGTTTGAGTAAATTTTTACCTTCATGTTTTATTCCTCTTCAGGCCCTTCTTCACCGTTTTCCTCTTCCTCTTCATCGTCAGGCTGAGCAAGTTTCATGATCTCCCCGCCCTCAATTATTTCTTTTTCCAGATCATCTTCTTTTTCCTCTTTTTTCTTGTCGCTCATAGGGACTAATTTTATTCTTTTTAACTGGCTTTCTTTTTTCTTTGGCATGGGTTTGTGAATTGAAATTGGAAGAACTCCTGAATTCAGTTCAATTTCAGCAATTTTCAGGGCGTCAAAACTTATTTTTTCCAAATCTTCTTTTTCTATTTTTATCAGAAGTGGTGCGTTCATCGCAATCTGAAGGGCTCTTGCCCCAAGAATTCTTGCGCGTTCATATTTTGTAAAATTTTGAAGGTCCATTTAATTGACTAATAGGTATCCGGACACGTACCTTCCGGAAATTCTGTTAAAATTTTCTTCCTGATCTTTTGTTTGCATGCCTATCTCTTCTGCATCTTTTATGAGTTTATTGTATTTTTCCGTATCCAATTTTATTTTAAATATTAAATATTCCACCAGTCCAGGAACTTTTTTATTGTCTGAGTTAAGTGCAATCACCGCTCCGTTCATGTCTTTTAAAAGAGCATCAAGAGTTGGGGCAATCCACTTTTCTGCGATCTCTTTTGTGCGCTCAAGTGTTGTTGTCATTTTAATAATTAAGTCTCTTGTTTTTTAAAGGTTTACTTTATATTCTTTTCAATTTCTTTTAAGACTTTTTTTGAAACTTCCTCGGAAATCTCAAAAATTCTTTTTGCTTCTTCAACTTCAAGCGCACTTGATAGGCTTTTCTGAAGTGAGGAAATTACTCCATCAGAGTTTGTCATAGTAACCCTGCATTCACTCAAATCCTCTTCCTCTCTTGTAGGGTCAACAATTAGTGATTTTCCTATTTTATAAACGCTTGTTGCAACAGGAATTAGATTGGTCAGCGGAAGTCCCTTGTTTTCATATTCTTCATGAAGAACTTTCTCAGATCCTTCATCATACTTTGGCATTTTTGCAATTTTTAGGGCTGCAACGGAACCAATTGCTGCTGCGTCTATAAGGTTTCCATCATCGTTAATTGAATAAACATCAACAAAGACTGTCCATACTTTTTCCCCTTCCTTTATGCAAAGTTTTTCAAGATCAATAAATCCCGACTCTCTTAATCCTCTGTCAGTTACTCTCCCAAGTTCAATTGCTTCAAATTTTGGAGGCCCAAGTTCGAACCTTGGCGAACTCAAGGGAAGCATTTCCGCAGTAACCATAAGGTTTCCCTTATTTGGTGAATCCGGATAAGGTGCTGAAACGTCAAGCTTAACCCCGACGATAACTTCAGTTTTTCCTATTCTAACCCTGACTGAACCCTCAGCTTTTTTTGAAACATTTTTTTCAATTGTAATTTCCCTAAAATCTAAAAGCCCTCTTGAGTCAAATCTTTTTCCTTCTTCAAGATATTTCCTTATCCTTTCAGCGGTTGGCTCCGAGGTTGTCATCACTTTATCCATTTTAATCTTCTCCTCCATTTTCCATCCCAATTGCATCTTTAAGAGCTTTCTTTTGAACCTCATAAATTTTTTCGCATGCCCCTTTTGCAAGGTCAACTGCTTCCTGAAGTTGATTTACCCCAATCTTTCCGTCAAGTTGCATATGTGTAATTTTTCCGCCGTGAGTCATTGAAATAGGAATGTCTGTTGCCCCTTCCCCTTCTTCATAATCTTCTTCTTCTTTTGTAAGATCAACCACCAAAGTTTTGTCAAGTTTCCCAAGGGCAATGCTCGAAACCATATCTTTCATTGGAATTCCTGC
>JAHJRS010000032.1 GCA_018830845.1 Nanobdellota archaeon | reverse complement strand
ATATTCATTCCCTGAGAACCTTGCTCAAGCCCTGGAACCACCCTTACAAGAGAATTAACTCCTGATTCAAAATCCAGAATTTTCCCTTCATAATAAATATGTTTTAAGGGAAGGTCATACCTTTTGTTGTTATAAATGAAAATTCCCATCGGCTGCAAAAATGAAATGGAACCGCTTTGCATTGAATACTCAAGAACTATTGCTGCCAGCCCGGCCCTCTGAGCAGGAAGGAATATTTGGTTGCCTTCGTCATCTTCGTAAACTATATCCCCATCGATGGCCTGACCTCCCGTATAGATGTTTATTGTCCGGTTGTTCGCCTGCTGTGTCTGGCTCGGATCTATGGGCATAATGGGGATCCATGAAAATCTGTCTTTTCCAGATTCATCGCTTCCAATACTTGAGAATGCCGAATACTTTCCAACATCGGTTGAATCAATCAGAAGATAAGATACATTATGTGTTTTCATTAGACTAAGTGCTGTTTCGGGTTTTGAAGTTGTAAGGAGATATCTCGCAACAGTATGATCCCACCAACCTATATAGTGCCCACCATCACTTACAGTGGGTCTTCCACCTAATGTCTGGACCCAATATCCATAATCCCACCAATGAGTAAATATTGAACCTTCAGGAGTATTTTTTGAAACCCAATCCATTGCAGAATACCATTGCTGATTGTAAGGACTGGGAATGGTTTGCTTTGACATTGCAATAGTGGAACCGGCATAACTTATGAAAACGGTAAACATCATTATCAGGCTCCCAAGGACAATTAACCAGACAAGCATTTTTCCCAGATCGTCTTTTGATTTTCTGTAATCAAGAATCTTCATAAAAAAATAGGATGCAACGAGGATTAAAATGGGTGCGATTATAAAAAACAATCTCACGGCCCCCCTCATTGAAACAATTCCCCAAAAGGAAAATGAAATAAGAATTAAAGAAGCAAAATTAATTTTTGAAAAAACCATGATTGTTTTTTCATCTTTCTTTATGTGAGATTTTAGATATATGAATAGGAGGACTAACCCAAAGAGAATGAGCCCCCCAAGATACAAAAACTTGGAAATGAAGTTTTCTCCATTAAGGAGGCTACCTGGAGAAATTCTGCTGAACACAAATGTTGCAACAAAAATTATAAAAAAGAAATTAAGGACAAACTTCTTTTTAAAACTAAAGTGTTTTGTCGCCCCGTAAAAAATTAGAAGCACTCCCAGCAAAAACAACCAGACAAGACCTCCGAAATTACTTAAGACCTCTGTAAAATAAGGAGCACGATTTTCTGCAACAGTTAATCCAATTCTACTTCTCCCAAAAGGGTACAAAAGTCTTTCAACAAGGGCGGAAAAAAGATTTGTAATAGAAGAGGGGTTTAATATTGCAAGAAATAAAAGTCCAAGAAGGAAAAAAATTAAAATGCTCAAGACATTTTCCGGAAGCCTGGTTTTTTCCTTGATTTTGCGAATGAAAGAGCTATTTTTGAGTTTAGTATCAAAAAGAATGAAATTAAAAAGCATAATAACAAAAATCCCGATTGCAAGACCAATATCATTAAAACCAGAGATGAGAGGAATAATGCTTTTAATTTTAAGGATTTCAATAAACAATCCTGAAACCAAAAAAGAACCGAAAATTACAAGGTTTTTCTTTTTCTCAATATTGAAAAAGAATGCAAGGAAAGATGTAAAAGCAAGAATTATGTATATATACCTATATCCTCCCCATGTCCAGGACATTGCTCCAGTGAATAAACCGGCAAGGAGCCCGTAAAAAATCATTTTTTTATTGTTTGACAAAAAGGTTTTTATTTTTCTTGAAGGATTAAAATTTTCCTTCCAAGCAAGAACAAAAAATAAAAATGCAAACCAAAACCAAGCCATACCCAAACTTTCAATTTCAGGAATTCCGGCGATTGTTCTGTGAAGCATAGAGGGGACAAATGCATAGAATAACGAGGCAAGAGTTGCTCCAAAAAGAGCCTTCTTTTTTGTAAGTTTGTATGAAAAGAGAACATTCACAAAAAGAAAAAAACCAACAATTGAAATCAAAAAGAAGATTACTGGTGCAATGATTGCAGATTGTGTAATTGAATAATCTGTAAAAAGATTTATAACTTTATACAAATAAAATATTGACCAAGGCATTATGTTTGCGCGCAGATAACTTGGCGCCCCTAAAGGAGCATACCTCATTTCATCAAGCTCGCCCATATTTCTTCCTTCTGAAATTTCAATTGCATTTCTCAGATAAAGAAAAGGATCAAGATCAGGCCCCAAAACCGGCTCTCCTGTTGCGGCATTCACAAGCCCTGGCATGTTTGAAGTTCTGACAATTGCAGTTGTCATAAGAAGCCATATCATTATTGGAAGAAACATCCAGGAATACTTTTCATAATAAGCAAGGACTCCTGAAATTACTGACGCAAGCGCTAAAAAAAGCCAAAGTCCTGAGGGAAAAAGCCCCGCAAACTTAACTAAAAAGCTAATCCCAAGTGAAAACCCAAGCGAAGAAGAAAGCCAAAAGAGAAGTGAAAACAGGGTTAAGATACTAAAAAGAAGAACAAAACTGTTTTTTAAGAAATATTTTTTAAAAAAATCAAAATTGAGATTTATATTAAGATTGTCTTCTTTTTTTGAAATTTCTTCATCATTTGCTTTCTCTTCATCCATCGAATTAACAAGAAAAACCCTTTTTTAAAGATTCTGGACAAAGATGAAATTTAATTGCCTGTCTTTTCAGCTGACCTTTTAAGAAGTTCTCCGAATGCAGGACGGGTAATAAACACTCCGACCGAAATACCAATTATTGTTGTGATTGCAAATCCTTTCAAAAGACCTGCTCCTGCCCACATCAAAGGAAGAAGTGAAACAAAGGATGTAAAGTACGCTCCAAGAATTATCGAGAAAGCCCTTTTTATTTTCTCTTTTAT
>JAHJRS010000031.1 GCA_018830845.1 Nanobdellota archaeon | reverse complement strand
CTTGATTAGGGTATTTTTCCAAAAGCAAAACCGGCTCAAGCGCCCATTTGGTTATTTCACTAATTTCCATTGAACGTCTGTTTCTTCCAGGTCTTATTCTGTCTGAAACCGAAAAACTAATCATATTATAATCGCACCTTAGCTGTCCTTTTGCAGGATTTTGCTGGTGTTGAGGGTGCATTTTTTTTGGTCCGTAAACTGCCGCAATTGCAATAGTGTCCCCGGATTTATACATCGCGCTTCCGTCGGCATTTGGAACAACTCCCACTTTGGCTTCGACAGGTCTAACTTCATCAGATGCTCTTCCGTCAGGTCGTGTAAATTTTGTTGTCATTTTTTATTTTCCTTAAACCATTTTGTCATTTCGTCAGTTAGTCCGCTTACAAATGATTTTTCTGTCACAAAATTTATTGCTTTCTTTGCAAAAAGTTCAGAGTCCACATCACTTCCATTTATAACAACAAACCCGTTTTGACCAACGCTAATATCACATCCTGTTTCTTCTTTTATTAATTTTATCATGCTTCCTTCTTTACCAATCACTCTTGGGACTTTGTGAGGATTTACTTTAAAAATAAGACCATCATTTATTTTTCCAAGGCCGTGCGATTTAATTGATAAGTCAATTCCTCTTTTGCCTATTGACCATATTTTTGCGATAACCATCTCATCAATTTTAAAAACTTCCTCCATTGCATCCTTGTTAACATATCTTGGAACTTCCATTATGGACAAAAATGTGCTTTCAGCTGAGCCTATATCAACCATCCATCCGTTTGAATTTATGTTTTCGATTTTCCCAATAACTATGTTCCCTCTTCGGGGGGCGTAAACCCCTGAAAGCGGAATAACTTTTAGAAGATTATTTTGCTCTTCAGCAAGGCCGTATCTCAAAGAAACAATTTTTCCGTCCCTTTTTTCAGTGTGCTCTCCGGGAAGATAGTCTTCACCTTCGATAATTATTTCTCCCGGTATTACTACTTTTCTGTTCATCTTATTTGTTTGTTAAAACCCTTTAAAAATATTTGTGTGTGATTTTTCCCCCTTTTTACTCTTGTGTTAAGTCTTCAGTAAGGGCTGAGCCATGGGTCATAGAATTGAGTTTGTCATAGAATTCAAGAGTGATTCCCGCGGGAATACTAACAACAATTTCTAAGCTTCCGTCATTCAGCCAATTTTCCTTTTCTTTATATTGAGTGAGAAGCCCGTAAACTTTTCCGGTTTGAATTGCCGGCACAGTTATTTTTATTTTTTTAGTTTCTATTTTTATTGGAATTATTGAACTAATCTTGTCAAGAATATCTTTTATCTGGGTGTCAATAGGGGCGTTTTTTATGTTAACTTTTGACTCCTCAAGTGCAGACCTTAATCTTTCAGGTGTGATGGGGTTTCCCGATTTTGGATCAATGGCATTTTTGGATAAAAAATCAACAACTTGCTTTATTTTTTTGTCCTTTTCCTCATCTCTGTGTGCCTGGTCAGTCTGAATTTCACCATGCCTGACAATTTCCTTAGCGATGCTGTCAACATCAGAGGTTCCAAAGGCAACTTCAAGGTCATTTTTTGCAGCAACATTTCCCTTTTTAATATCTTCGAAAATTCTGTCTCCCTCAACTGTAAGATATTGTGATTCTCCTTTTTTGAATTTTAGTGCTTCCTCAAGGTCAACCAAAATTTCAAAATGCAACCCGCCTTTTTTTATTCTTGCTGTTGTGGTGGTCATTTTATCTCAAGAATTTTTTTCCCTTCAAGCCTTTTTATTTCTTCTTTACCATCTTCTAAATATGCAATTTCAAGTTTATCAATTTTAAATTTTTCCGCTTTGGCCTTTTTCATTGCTTCAATAGCAAGGTCTATACCTTTTTTTAGAGTCAATTCTTTTTTGTATTTCTCTCTTAGGATATCCTTTATTTCAGAGTCCTTTTCTCCTATTGCGTTTGAATAATATTCATAATAATTTCCCGTAATGTCACTTGTAAAAAGCCTTCCTTTTTCATCCTGAAGCCCGGCAACCATGACTGAGACTCCGAATGGCCTTGCGCCTCCGTATTGGGTAAATTGCTGCTTTAAATTTGAAATTTCTTTTATAATAAGTTCAGGCTCTATTGCCGAGTCATATGTTAACCTGTGCTGCTGAGCCAAAAGCTGGGCCTTGTCTATTAACACTCTTGCATCAGAAATTATCCCCGCAACGCTTGAAATAATATGGGCATCAATTTCGTAAACTTTCTGGGCTGATTCAGGAACCACTAAAACATCATCATTTCTTTTGTCAGCTAATATAAAAACTCCGTCTGAACAAACCATCCCAATGCTTGAACTTCCAAGCCTTACCGTCTTTTCGGCATATTCCACCTGAAGAAGGTGCCCCTCGGGGCTAAACATTGTTGCGGTTCTGTCATAACCCATTTGCTGATGTTGCATGTCTATTGGCATATCCATTTTAGAATCTCCTATGAAATTTTTAAGCCCATCCCATTTAAAAGGTTTTTGGACTTGTGGATTTTGTGGCAAATAACTCGAAATTACATCTTCTCCAAAACATCAATTCCCAAAAGATAAAGTGAATTTTTTAAAACATTTTTGAAGGACTCAACAAGGTCAAGCCGGAAGTCTTCTTTTTCAGAACCAATGACATCCATTGAATGATAAAATTCATTGAAAATTTTTGCAAGCTCGTAAGAATAGTTTGCGACAATTGAAGGGTCAAGCGAATCATGCGCTTTTTTTACCACTTCGGGAAATTCATTAATTTTCAAAACAAGTTCAGTTTCCTTTTCTTCAAGGTCAATTTCATAATTCTTTTTTTCACCTTTTTTAGATTTTTTAATTATTGAGTTTGCCCGGGCATAGGAATACAATAAGTAAGGACCGGTATTTCCTTCCAGGGAAATTGATTCTTTGGGGTTAAAAAGAAGATTTTTCTTTATATCAATTTTCAAAAGCATATATTTTATTGCTGCAAGTGCAATTTTATGACCTCTTTTTTCAAGTTCTTTTTTCAAAATTTTTTCTCTTTTTGAAATTTCCTTTTTCGCCAGATTTTCAACCTTTTCAATTAAATTATCAGCATCAACAACGGTTCCTTCACGGGACTTCATTTTTCCATCGGGAAGATTAACCATCCCATAAGAGATGTGCCTTAATTCTGTCAGAGGAATTTTAAGTTTTTTCAAAATACTAAACAAAACATTAAAGTGGTATTCCTGCTCGTTTCCAACCACATAATAACTTTTTGTTAAATGAAATTCTTTTTGTTTAAGGTAAGCAAGATAAATGTCCTGCGTAATGTAAAGGGAGGTGCCGTCGGCTCTTAGAAGGTATTTTTCACCAAGGCCTTCATTTTTAAGGTCAAACTTTACAGAGCCGTCTTTTAGTTTTTGAAAAATCTTTTTTTCAATACCTTCAAGAATTATCTTTTTGCCTTTTTTGTAGATTTTACTTTCAAAATATTCTTTGTCATGCTTTATCCCAAATTTTTTGTAGGTTTCCCTAAACCCATCAAGAGCCCACTTGTTCATTTTCTTCCAGAGACTAATTGTTTCTTTGTCTCCTTCTTCCCACTTTCCCAAAAGTGCATGGGCTTCATTCTCAAGTGCAGGCTTTAGTTTTTGTTTTTTTGAGTACATAACATAAAAATCTCCGACCAGATGATCCGGCTTTAATTTTTTGGTTGGCTCTTTTCCTTTTCCCCATTTCTGATAAGCCAGCATCGATTTGCAGATGTGAACCCCCTTGTCATTGTTAAGGTTTGTTCTTACAACTTTTTCCCCGTTAAATTCTGAAATTCTCGACAGACTTTCTCCGATAGACATATTCCTTAAGTGCCCAAGGTGAAGTGGCTTGTTTGTGTTTGGCGACGGGAACTCAATCATAGTTTTTTCCTTTTTGAACAAATTGTTCCCCCCAAATTTGTCTTTATCTTTTTTTATTTTTTGAATTAATTGCAGCGCCAAATTTTTCCGATTAATAAAAAAGTTTATGTAACCCCCCAAGGTTTGAATATCGGAAAAGTCAATTGGGCCCGCACCTATTTCTTTTTTTAATTCAATTGCAATTTCATGGGGAGGCATTTTCATAATTCCGGCAAGGGCAAAACACGGGAAGGCAAAATCTCCTTTTGAATAATCTTTCGGGACTTCAATTAAGGATTTTATTTTTTCATCCTCAAACTCAACCCCATTTTTTTCAATGGCCCCTTTTATGGTTTTGAACACAACCTCTCTCATAAATGGAGCAGGGAAATAGTATTAATAAATTTACTCGTTGATGCCAAGAATCTTTAAAACTTCTCTATTCACTTCTTCAATTGTCTTTGAGCCGTCAATCTCATAAAATTCAAAATTTTTCTTGAGGTAATCCAGGGTAGGTTTTGTTTTGTTTTGGTATTCCAAAAATCTTCCCCCAATTGATTTAGGGTTGTCATCTTTTCGCCCTTCATTTCTTTTTAGAATCCTCCCGATTGCGGTTTTTTTATAAACTTTAATGTAAAAAACCAAATCGACAAGTCCCTTTTTTTTGGCATATTTTGCTTGGGGGAGTGTTCTTACGAATCCGTCCAAAGTGTATTTATCAAAATTTTTAGGAAGGCTTTTTTCAAGGAGATTAAAAAGAAGTTTGTCTTCTAAAAGAAGTCCTTTTGGATAATCTTGCTCTCTGTATTTTACAATCAAAGGGTCAGTTGAAGATCTTATCAAATCTCCACTTGAAAGATGAGAAAAACCATATTTTTTGAGAAGCTTGCATTGCGTTCCTTTTCCGGAGCCCGGAGGTCCTATAAACAAAAGTTTTGCCATTTCAATATTTGGAACATAAGTTTTAAGTATTTTTCTTTTGAGGGGAACTGCAAAATTTAAGCAGTATTTTCAACACTAAACAAATCTTATAAAGACTTTCGCCTTTAGGTTTTTATGGAAAAATTAATTATAATTGGGGCAGGGGTAGCAGGATGGACGGCTGCAATATACGCTGCAAGAGCAGAACTCAAACCGATGATGTTTACCGGAGCAGAGGAAGGAGGCCAGTTAATGCTTACAACAGGCGTTGATAACTTTCCCGGGTTTCCAGAGGGAATTCTTGGACCGGATTTAATGCAGAACATGAAAAAACAGGCCGAAAAATTCGGAACAAAGATTATTCAAAAAAATGTCACGGGCTTTAAAAAAATAAATGAAGGATATGAAATTATGGTCGGAAAAGAAACATATTCTGCAAAATCAATAATAATCTCAACCGGGGCGTCGGCAAGATGGCTTGGTTTGCCTAATGAAAAGAATTTTCAGGGAAGAGGGATTCATACCTGCGCAACCTGTGACGGTTTTTTTTACAAAAACAAAGAAATTTTTGTTGTGGGGGGAGGCGATTCTGCGATGGAAGAGTCAATATTTTTAACAAAGTTTGCAAAGAAGGTCACAGTTATTCACAGAAAAGATGTTCTTAGAGCAAGTAAAATTATGCAGGAAAAAGCAAAAAAGAATCCTAAAATTGAATTTATGTGGAATTCAGAAATTGCAGAACTGAAGGGAGAGCCACCCTTAAAGAGTGTTGTGATAAAAGACACTAAAACAGAAGAAACAAAGGAGCATAAAATTGATGGGATTTTTTTAGCAATAGGCCACGTGCCAAACGTTAAAATTTTTGGAGGCATGGTTGATCTTGATGATTATGGTTTTATAAAAACGGATTCAAGAAGGAGAACAAATCTCCCGGGAGTTTTTGCTGCAGGCGACGTTCAGGACAGGCTTTACAAACAGGCTGTAACCGCGGCGGGAACAGGATGTGAAGCCGCACTTGAGGCGGAAAGGTATCTTGGCGAAATCAAGGAATGACATAAATTTTTAAAAAAGGTATTTTACTCAAGAATTAATGTTTTCATTACTAATCTACTATGCTCTTTTTTTTGAGGGTTTAAAGCATGATTTCATTTTTGAAGTTCCTTACACCTCAAAAAAACAGACCCTCCCCTTTTTGCAAAATCCGAGCTATTTTGTAAAGAATCTTCCAAGAAAAACTTTTTTTCCAGTTTATGCAAATACTTCTAAACTTATTTCAAATAATAGGACTTCCAGGATTTGCAAAAAAGGCCTTGAACAAAGAGTTAATAATCAATTGAAGAAAATTGCAGTGAAGAGACTAAGTGATTCATTTAAATCAAGTTTAAAACAAAAAATCAAATCAAATAGGTGGGCAAAGAGAAACAGAAATTGGGATTATACTTTTAGAAACTAATAGGAAATTAATTAAAAGGTCTATTCCCATTTTTTTTGGAGGACAAAAATGGAAATAAATAAAGACAAGTTGGAAAAAGCAATTTCTTCAAAAAAGAAAGACAAGGTTGAAGGCCCAAAATTAAGCAAGGATGCAGAAATTGGTTTTCATCAGGGAGCCTTGAGCACTCTTGCAGCCGAAAGAATTGAACTTTTGAGAATGGTTCAAAATGTTGAAAAAATAATGCAGATGCATTTGAAAAGGCTTGAAGAAATGGGAATTAAGTTTGAAGATAAAAAATAAAAAAGAATTTAATTTTTTTTGAAATTTTTTCTTGTTACAGATTTTTCTTTTAAGGAATTAAAAATAGGGTCTTCTTTTACCCTGTTCTCAAAGGGGATCATGTTTCTGCCATACCACGAAGGATCAAGCCAGAATTCATTTTCCCCAAGATTTACATAAAGCCAGATGTGGGCGGTACTGTCAGTTGCTCCCGGTCTAAAACCCACATTAAATCCATAATAGGTGAGCAAAGGATAGTATGCCGAAATGACGTCCCTGCAAACCCCCCCTTTTCCGGAGATTACATCCTGAATGGGTAAATCCGTTTTTTCATAGCTTGGATTCATTCCCTTTCCTATTTCTTCATACATTTCTTTAAGTGTTTTGTAACTAAAATTCCGGTTTTTGTCATAAATTGAATCTAACCGATTCATTAGGTTTTTCAGAGGCAAATAATCCTTTTTAACATCTTTTTCATCTTTTTCATCTACATATTTTAGAATTTGAAAATTGCTTTTCATCATTGTCACTGTCTCTAGCAGAGAAATTGCCCCTTCTAACTCCCCCAAATTTCTGAAATTAGAATAGGTTTCAACGCTGTCAACAACCTTGTATTTCCAAAATTCTTTTTTGTTCAAGTGAGTTAGATTTTTGTTTATAATTTTCTCTTCTATTCCACCAGGCCTTTCCATAAATTTATTTTGAAGAGAATCATACACTTCTGGGTGGGGTTCAAATATTTCCGCCTTTTCCTCAATTGTATTTTCAGATGTTTCTATCTGCGAATACTTTTGCTCACCGCATCCATAAAAAATCAAAGGAGCCATTGCAAGAGCAAATAGCGTATTTTTTATTTTTTTCATAGAATTTTTCATAACTTCAAATTTAAAAGAATTGTTGTTGTAAATAAGTAGGCAAATAGGTAAATTTTTAAGTTGCCCCTTGTTAATTTTTTAATCAATGTGGGGGTGCCGGAATAATGGGAACCCGAGGTTTCCCTTATCAACCCTTCCTCAAAATCGGAACGGCGAATTGCCTCCGACGAAATTTGTAGGAGAACGGCACAAGTAATGTGGGGGTGCCGGAGTGGTCAAACGGGCAGGACTTAAGATCCTGTGGCTTATGCCTTTCGCAGGTTCGAATCCTGTCCCTCACATTCGGGTTTGATTCGAACCGATGGTTTGTGTTTTTTGCGAAGCAGAAAATGCAGCGAGTGACTTGTTCACGACGCCGAATCCTGTCCCTCACATTTTTGGAAAAAGAGAATGATTCAAAAATTTAAACTCAAGGATTTAGAGGAGACGGCAAAGGTTTATTTGAAAGGATTAAAAATGGAAATCCCCCCTGGAAAATCAGACATAGAG
>JAHJRS010000030.1 GCA_018830845.1 Nanobdellota archaeon | reverse complement strand
TTTTTGTTGCTCAATTGGGTCAAATTACGAAGCTGTTTTTGAATACATAAAAAATCAAGAGTTGCACCATTCATTTCATTGAAGACGACGGGACGCCGTGCCCTTTAGGGCACGGAGGATGTCACAGTTTTAAAAAATGGAAATGGTTCTGGATATATTTTATATCAAAAAGGAGATGAATATTTTCTGTTTAGAAAAAAAGAAAAGTTTCTTGAATCTTCAATGAATTTTAAGGATTCAAAAATTATTAATTTTCTGGGAGTCGTTTTAGACTAATTTTTTATTTCTCCTTTCTGCCACGCTCTTAAAATTTCTCTTGCAGTTTTGTCTTCATTTACAAGTCCGCCTTTTTTAAGGAAATTTTTCTTTTGCCCTATTTTTTCTATTAATTCATCTGAAGTTTCCGCCTCAACTTTGTAAAATTTTTCAATTGCGTTTTTATAATTTTTGAAAAGCTCGTTAACAATTTCATCCGGGTTTTTTACCTGAGTATAACTTTTTCCGCCAAATATTGTGAACTTGGAGATTTTTTCCCTGTCTGAACTTGAATAGTCTTTTTCAGAAATCACTCCCGGAGAATCAATCAGGACGATTTCCTCGGACAAATTTATTTTTTGAACGTTTTTTGTAAAACCTGCTTCAGAGCCTATTCCGGCCCCTGCTTTTCTTGAGAGAAGGTTAAGAAGTGAACTCTTTCCGGTGTTGGGGTAACCAATAACCCCCACTTTTATTTTTTTGTTTTTGCTTATTACAATTTTATCTTTTTTTATTTCTCTTGGCTCTCTTTTTTCAACGGTTTTGGCAATTCGTTTTATAAGGTTCCTTAAATCTTTTACTCCTGTTTTTTTGACGCATGAAACAATAACATAGGGATAAACTTTTCCCTTAATTTCCTTTAATTTTTTTTCCCTTAATAGGTCAGCTTTGTTTAGGACGTAAATTATTTTCTTTTTTTGTTTTTGAATTTCTTCTTCAAGTTCAGTGTTTCTTGTTTCGTTGAAAAATCTTGCATCTAAAACTTCAAGGATTATGTCTGAAGTGTCAACTATTCTTTTTGCAACTTCAGGATACTTTACCCTCTGGCGGGTCATGTTCTCAATGTGCCCGGTTCTCCTTGAAGAGAAAAGATATTTTTTCATACTCTTTGAATCAAATTTAAATTTAATAGCTTTTGGGTTTTATGCTCCTCTTAAAAAGGAAATAGCGAAAATAATTTAAATGAAAAAATTTACATATTATCATGAGGAAGGGAGTAATTTTTTTAGGGGTGGCAGTTTTTGTTATTTTGCTTGTGGGAATTTTTATCTTTTCAAAGCCGGGGGGAGAAAATTTTAACACCCAAAATCCCGAAGATGATGGTCTGAATGAATCCGGTTTGGTTGGTGAAGATGAGGGAATGAATTCTACGCCTGACTTGACAATCCCGGAGGGCCCACAAATATATGAGTTGGATATAGAAAACTTTGTTTTTGAACCCTTTGAATTAAAAATAAACGTTGGGGATACAGTCATCTGGACAAACAGGGATTCAGTTGTACACACTGTTACTTCTGACTCAGGCACACTTCTTGATTCTCCTTACCTTTCAAAGGACGGGCAATATTCCCATACTTTTACTGAAGAGGGAACTTTCAGTTACCACTGCAAGCCCCATCCAAATATGAAAGGCAGAATAATAGTGGAATAATTGTGAGAAGTTTTGCAAATAACAATATTTTAATACCCCTTAAAACTATTTTTTTTAAAGCCCTGTAGTACAGCGGTCAAGTATGCGAGACTCTGGAAGCGATGAAAACTAAGGTTTTCAAAATATCGTTAAAAACGACATAAAGGACACCTACGGTTTCCTACCGCGCTATCTTCCCTTGAAGGTGCAATGGAGACATCTCGTGACCCAGGTTCGAATCCTGGCAGGGCTATTTGATTTGAACTCTGCTTTTAGTTCATAAGATTTAAATACAGGATTTTTCATAAATATCCATGGCTGAATTAATAAATAAAAAAATTGAAGAAACCCTTATTCAGGTTGGATTAAGAGTTGCAAAAAGAGGGGAAGGTGCTCTTTTTGTCGTCGGGAAAGTTGATTATAAACCTCTTGTTGACCAAAGTGTTCCTCCTTTCAAAGTTTATGAAAATCCAAAACTTCTTGAGTCTTTAGCTCTTATGGATGGGGCAGTTGTAATAAATGAAGAAGGGTTTATGGAAGCGTACGGGGTCAGAATAAAATCAAAAAAAGTTTTGAAGAATTTTGGAACAAGGCAC
>JAHJRS010000029.1 GCA_018830845.1 Nanobdellota archaeon | reverse complement strand
TCAAGGGCTCTTGAATCCTCTTCTGAATATCCACCTTTTCCTTTGTAAATTGTGACTCCTTTTTTTAAATCATGAATGAGCTTCTTTCTTATCTCTTTGCTTTTTTCTGAAATTATTACAATTCCTATGTATTCTTCAATTCCGGTCACAATAAAATCAAGGGTTTTAAATGCGGTCAGATAAATTAAAATTGAATAGAGTGCGACTTCTATGCTTAGAAGGACCGCCGCAAAAGAGAAAATAATTATATTAAATAAAAAAAGAATTTCCCCAACACTCATGCTTAATTTTCTGCTTAGGTAAACCGAAAGAACTTCTGTTCCGTCAAGAACACTCCCTCCCCTCACAGAAAGGCCAATTCCGGCGCCAAGCAAAAAACCCCCAAAAACAGAAATTAAAAGTTTGTCTGAAGTTATGACAGGGTAATCCACTATCCAAAGGCAGATTGAAAGTCCAAGAACTGCGATGAAGGTTTTTATTGCAAAAAGCTTATTCACTTGTTTTGCGGCAAGTAAGATAAACGGAAGGTTTATCACAAAAATTAAAATTGAAACCGGAATCGGCGTCAAAAAATGAATTAAAAGGGAAATACCGGTAACCCCTCCATCGATAAATCCATTTGGAATTAAAAATCCTTTAAGTCCAAAACCGGTAATTGTAATTCCAAGAAGGATGAAAAAATATTCCTTAAAATTTCTTAAAGTGATTTTAAAATTCCCCCATTTTTTTGTCATGCAAAATTTAGGGCTTTTGTGTTTTTAAATCTAATTTGATTCGGAATTTTCTTTCTCTCTTTCAGAAGTTCTTGAATCAATAAAATCCTTCAGGTTTTCATTAAGAACTTCAATAAGGCTTTTTTCCTTCCCGTTTTTTCCAAAAAAGTTTATCTCATATAATCCATTGATTTTTTCATCAGGAACTTTTACAATCTTATAATCTTCCATTAAAATTCAAAAGCAATATTCTTTAAAAGTGTTTATATTATATAATTTTATGAGTCTGGACATTGAAAAACTCAAAGAAGGAAAATCAACAGAGGATCTTATGGAGTTCTCAATAATAAACATTGACAAACCAACAGGCCCCACCAGTTTCACAGTTTCAGACTTTGTAAGAAAAACTCTTGGTGCAAGAAAGACCTCCCACTTTGGAACACTTGACCCAAAGGTAACCGGAATTTTGCCCATTGCAATAAACAGGGCCTGCAAACTTACAGGTTTTTTTTTGGGTGAAGACAAAACATATGTTGGCGTTGCAAGGTTCCACGAGGAAGTTTCTGAAGAAAAAGTAAATGAAGCAATAAAGAAAAATTTCCTTGGAAAAATAAAACAAATCCCGCCGGTTAAGTCAAGGGTTAAACGGCAGGAGAGAGAAAGAGAAATACACTCGTTTGAAATTCTGGAAAAGAAAGGAAAGGATTTCCTGTTCAGTGCAAAAGTTCAGGGAGGAACTTACATAAGAAAATTAATTGATGACTTGGGCAAGGAACTCGGAGTCGGGGCCCATATGCTTGAATTAAGAAGAACCAACGCAGGAATTTTCTTTGAATATGATGAAAAATATCCTTGTGTTAATCTTTATGAATTTGAAAAAGCAGCCGAAGAATACAAAAAAGGAAATGAAGATTCCCTAAGGAAAATTTTGATTCCCGCCGAAATTGTTTCATTAGTTTATCCTTTAGTTAAAATAAAAGAGGGCAACATAAAAAAAATTTACACCGGAAAGCCAATTCACCTTGAAGACCTTAAAAAAAAGGAAAACTTTGAAAAAGGAAAAATAATCTGTGTTTTTTGCAAAGAGAATTTTGTTGGAATGTACAAAGTCCTAAACGAAGGGGACGTTTTTGCAAAAGGAGAATTTGTTTTGCAAAGTATAAAAAATTAGAGAACAATAATTCTTAAAAAGAGTTTAGTATTCTGAATTGGATGAGGGGTTCGATGTTGATTAAAACTGTTTTTTTATTAAGTGCCCTTGCACTTGGAAGTTGCTCCTTAACTCCCCGCATAATCCCCCATGAAGAATATAATCCAAAAGCTTCGTTGATTAAAGAGATCTATACTGATTCTACAGAATATCGTGAAAACCTCAAAAAATTTTATAAAAGTTTTTGGGAGGACACCCTAAAATTCAGGCAATATTAGTAAAATATATATACTTTAAAATATATATTCCGGTATGGATAACAAGAGCCGTTTATTAAAAATCCTTGACTCTCTGAAAGCCAAATTAATTCTGCCGGTTGCAAGTTTG
>JAHJRS010000028.1 GCA_018830845.1 Nanobdellota archaeon | reverse complement strand
TAAGGGGGATAATTCCAAAGATTGCAGAGAGAACTCCTAAAAAGAGTACATTTGGAATTCCAAGAAGATAAAAACCAAGCCCGGTCAAAATACCCTGAAGTATCCCAATAAAAATTTGTCCGTAGATAATTGAAAAGGTTATGTCCTTAGAAGAACGGAAAATCTTTTTTTCAACATCTTTTGAAAAAGGAAGCACACTTTGAAGATAAATTACAAGTTCCTTGCTGTCTCTTAAAGTAAAAAAGAAAACAAAAAGGACAACCAAAATTTGAAGAAGGATTACCGGAAAGTTAAGCAAAAGCCCTGCTATGGTGTTCATTGCCCCGCTTGCAATGTTAGTAATAAATGAATTCAACACTCCTGTAAGCTGAGATGAAATTTGCTCCGAAACAAACAGCGACGGGAAAAGAGATTTTAAGGGAGTTATAAAATCCATCTCCTGCGTCAAAAGAAAAATCTGAATTGACTGATTTAATAAAACCGGAATTAAAAACCATAATGGTAAAATAATACAAACAATTAACAAAATGCAAACAATTGACGCCGAAAGGTTTCTGTTTTTCACTCTCTTGTGAACAAAATTATAAACGGGAAGGAAGATTAACCCAAAAATCAAACCGGTAATCAGGGAAATTATAATCGGCTTTAAGACAAAAAACGCCAATACAACAAGGGCCCCAATTAGAACAAAAGCACTTAATTTTTGGAAGTCTTTTTCCATTATAGTCTAATAGCAAAACAACTTATAAAACTTCTCATTACAAAAGGTTTATAAGATGATTTAATTTTTTTTAGCCATGAATTTTATACAAAAAATATCTGACAAAAAGGAGGATAACTTTATTCACCTTCAGTTTCAAAAATTCAGCCGGGGAGTTTTCAAGAACAGGGCTGTTATAAATGCTAAAAAATCAAAAAATTTTTACACTATAAATACCGGACCTGAATTTGCAAATGAAATTGTAAGAGTGGTCGCCGAAAAACTTGGAGACAGAAAAACAAATGTGACTGGAGCAATTATTTCAACTTCCGATCTTAAGGGAAAAATAGATTTTAAAGAGATAAAGCAATTTCAGGGGGTAAAGAGATATTTAATTGATACCTCTCTTTCAGGAAAAGAAATTATAAACCTGCTTGATGAGTTTCCGAAGATCTTTTTTGCCCTGACTTTTGATGCAGATGAAAATAATACCCTCAAGATAAAACCAAAAGCCCAAAAATCAGGAAAGCCGGGAAAAGGAGATGAAGAGCCAAAAGCCGATTTTTGTAAGCTTAAGACAGATGATCCCTTAATTGGAGAGGATTTTGTTTTTGAAAAAAAAGACTTCAAAAAAGCTGAGATAAAACATGATTTTATAATAGAAAAAATTGTAGTTCCGGAAACCGATGAAAAAGATTTTGCAAAAATAAGGGAGACGGCGAAAAGAAAGGGGAAAATCTTAAGGCATTCGATAATTGACGAAGTCAAGACAACAAAAGAATTTGAATTTGAGGCCTGAATTTTCAAAAATTCACTTTTTTTCCTACCGAACAATTTATAAACCAAATCTCTCTCTAAAAATTATCCAGGGTAAGTATAAAATGACATTCCGCTATTTACGAATAGAAAAAAATGCCGACAAGAAAGTCACCAAGGAAAGGGAGTTTGCAGTTTTGGCCTCGAAAGAGGGCAGAGAAGTTTTTGCCTAGTGTTAATTGGAATGCAATAAAATCAACTGGTTCTAAAAATCCCTTAAACGGATTTATATGCTACAAGGCCGGAATGGCTTCTGCAGCGGTTAAAGATCTTACTGAACACTCTATGACTAAAAATAAGAAAATTGTTGTTCCGGTTACAATTCTTGAGTGCCCTCCAATTAAGATTTTGTCCGCAAGGTTTTACAAAAACGGAATTGTTGCAACCGAAGTTCTGGCTGAAAATCTTGAAAAGGAGCTCAAAAAGAAAATAAAAATTCCAAAGAAGACCAAAAAGCTTGAGGAAATTAAAAAAGAGGATTTTGATGATTTGAGAGTCATTGCTTATTCTGTCGTTAAAAAAACAAAAATAAAAAAGACCCCTGACATAACTGAAATAGGATTATCCGGAAATTATGAAGAGAAGCTTAAG
>JAHJRS010000027.1 GCA_018830845.1 Nanobdellota archaeon | reverse complement strand
TATTTCTCCATTACAATTATTATCAATTTCATCTCCACAAAGTTCAACCTGTCCAGGATTAACATTTGGATCATTATCATTACAATCATTACCAGTAGAACAACTAACCTCTTCCTTATCGTAGCCATCTGCATCATTATCAATGCAACTAAGGGAAAAATTAGACCCAATACCCCAAATCTCTGCTTCCCACAAACCAGCCCAATAACTTTGTGAATTAGTATCCGTATGTAACCTAACATACCTTCCATTAACCGGACTAAAAGAATCAACATTCCATTGGATAAAAGAAGAATTTTTTAAAGAAACAACTTCTGTCCAATTACTTCCGTTCTCGGAAACACTAACAGAATAACCATAAGTACGGCTAGCGTTCCAATTAAAAAACGACCACTTAGTTTCATAAATCTCATGAACAACACCCAAATCAAAATCAATATTCAAAGGAATTGGGTTCGACGCCCACCTTGTCAACAAATCATTATCATAAGAATTCTCAATGGGATTCTCTGGCTCATGATTAGCCCCGTCATCAACAGCAAAGATAATTGTTAATTTCTCGGAAATTCTTTGGGCACAAATAGAACTATTCACACAATCGGGATCATTGCAATCCAACAAATTATCACAATCATCATCGACATCATTTCCACAAAGTTCCACTTGTCCTGGATTAACATTTGGGTCTCTACCAGCACAATCCAATTCAGTGTTGGAACATTTTTCTAAATTTTGTTCACCATAACCATCCCCATCAATATCAACGCATTTAGATGAAGAACCTCCTCCGGAGCCTCCACCCCCTCCACCAGACGAACCTCCGCCTCCTCTTTTGGGAGGGATAATGGAAGAAGCCACATACTCAATTAAACTTATGTCACCATCAATAAAATCTTCAAATGAACTTTGCTCACTACTTTCCTCTTGAAATTCTCCTTCAGAAAGATTTTTCACAAGAGATCCCTCCATGAGTAAAAAATAAAAAATGAGAACAGCAGCCACAATTAGTATGAAAACCAGTCCAGAAATAAAAAGCCACTTATTCTCTCCATACCTCATCCAAAAGTAAGTGACAAAACCTATTTAAATATTTAGAAATTTGAATTCCTACAATAAGTTCCCTAAAACAACCACACTCAGAACTGAAAGTGCCAAAACACTTATAAGAGTAACAACAAAATAAAGTCCTATTCCCTTTTGAAGATTTATCCCTATTTTGTTTGTCCTTTCAAGACGGTCTTCTCCGGAATTAATTGTAACAAGTGTTGAAGTTAAAATAAAGATTATTTCTATCAAATAAATTCCAACCGAAATTTGCAAAAAGTAAGGAGGAATCATGGACTGAGAATCAAAAATCTGAATTATTGTACCTATCTGACTAAACGCGCTTCCGGATAACTCTCCTGTGTCAACCATATTCCCCAAAATTCCCAGAATAGAAGTAATCATTGCCGCAAGCCCGACGACAATTCCTGACAAAAGAGGTGCCAAGAAAGTCATGTTGCTCTTCATGTCACTTATGATTTCGGCAAGAAGGTCTTTTAGTCTCGTCGTAATTTTGTTCATATTTTTTATGTATTCTGAGATACTCATAAGGCTCATTGCAGCAATTTTCAACCCTTTTTTGCTTGACTCAATTAAAACTCTCATAGAAGTTGCAATTAAATCTGAGGGGAATGATCTTATTGCTCCTCTGTTTTTATCAAAAATTGCTCTTTCAACACTCATCCCCATTTGACGAATGTTATAATTAACTCTGCTGAAAAATTCTCCGGACCTAAGACTTGTACTTGACTGGGCAACTTTTCCAAAAACAAGCTCGGGGGGAACCCCATTTCCAAGACGATTTCCAAGCTGAAAAAGAGAGTTGGTAAATTCTCCTTCAAGTTCTTTTGTTTTGTTCCTTTCAACAATCAATTCTTTTGTTTTTCCTGAATATGCAATTGAAAAGAAAAGGGCAACCGAAACTGGAAAAAGCATCCCGAGCAAAAGTGCACCAAGACCAAAAGGTCCGGTCACCCCCGCAGAAGTTTCTGAAAAACCAAAAAAACCCCCTTCGCCCAAAAAGGAAAGGCCAAGTTCTCCGAATGAATAATCTTTTTGAAGACCTAAAGATTCCGGAACCGGTGTGAACTGGAAAATGAAAGGAAGAAGACTTAAAATTAATAAAGGAAGAACAATAAGAAAGGCTTTTCTGTAAGGTGCGTTGCTTTTATATTTTGGATAAAGAGGATT
>JAHJRS010000002.1 GCA_018830845.1 Nanobdellota archaeon | reverse complement strand
TTTTTTTTTCTTTTTTTTTCTCTCTGGCGGGAGCTTTGATTTTCCTCACGAGGGCAGTAAAAAGGTTTATATATACTAAATGTATACATTAAGTATATGGGACAGACAACAATAAGAATCACAGAAAATCTTCATAAAGCATTAAGTAAAATTAAGGCACCTTCTGAAAGTTTTGAGGATTTAATATGGGATTTGGTTGAACCTTATTTGGAACTATCTCCTCAGACCAAAAGGAATATTTCTCGGTCCTTAAGAGAATATGAAAGAGGTGAAATTTATTCTCTTGATGAAGTTAGAAAAAGACTCAACTTATAAATGAAAATTCTTTTTACAAAAACTTCCGAAAAACAATTATTAAAATTAAGTTTAAGATTTCAGGAAAAAGTGTTTGAAACCATAAAAAAGTTTGAAAAGGGAGAGAGGGTTGATTTTAAAAAGCTTAAGGGAAGTTCTGAAGAATACAGGATAAGGGTGGGAGGGTACAGGATAATCCTTTCAAAAAAAGAGAGCAATTTGTTTTTGGTCACTGATTTAGGAAAAAGAGAAAATATTTATTCAATATTTATATAAAATTCCTCCAAAATACTTTTATACCGCATTTTCCAAGATAATTAATGATTAAAAGAATACAAACAAAGCAGGACCGCGAAAGAAGAAGCAAAAGAAACAACTGGATTCTTGCAGGGGTTTTGATTTTTGTGATGTTTGGTTCTGTTTTTGGAATAGTTGTAAACAGCTTTGGGGCAGGCACCCAAAGTGAAAGCATGACATACAACGGATTCATTTTCATAAATGAAAATGGGGCTTATTCAACTCAGGTTGGAAGTGCAAGATTTTACTTTTCAAACAACCCAAAGGACACGGACAAACTTTCTAAAGAAGTAAGTTTGTTTAAAACTCTTTCAGAATATTCAGGAACAGTTTATATTTCTTCAGAGGATTACCCTTCCTTTGTCGAAATACAGGGAAATCTTTATCCTTATGCTGATGTTGTTCAGGCATGCAAAGAAGGAGAACCCTGCACTGACGAAACCCTTCCAAAAAAAACCTGCCTTGACAATATGATTTTGATAAAAGTTTCCGAGGAAAACAAAATTTATGAATCAAGCAACTGCGTTTACATAGAGGGAAAAGAAAGGGATCTCCTTAAATTAACCGACGAGTTTTTGCTGCGAATAATCGGGATAAAATAAAAACAGCGAATAGGCTTCGTAGAAAGTAAATTAGTCGGGTCAAAAGTGAAACTTTTTTAAATTTTAAGGAGGTAAATCCCCTTTTTGCCCGGATAATTTTCCCTTGAAAATAAAATAGCTAAATTTTTGTGTCGAAAACGGAAAAATTTACTGAGTTTATTTTTAACTTTTTACAAAGCCAAATTTACATAAATATTTAAAAACCGCTTTTAATTTTTATCCCCATGACTGACCAATATAAAAGAAATATTGCATACAAACTCCGAATAGGAGACATACTTTTAGGAAAACCAATATTTGACTCGGACAAGTTTATTCATCTTGAACTTGGAGATAGGGTTATTTCAAGGGTGAATATCATTGGAAATATTGTTGACAAATATGAAAGTGAAGGGGAGAAAAAATACATTTTTTTTACACTTGATGACGGTTCAGGACAAATAAAATTAAAATCGTTCGGGGAGGAAAATTATCCAAAATTCAAAGGAATTTCTCAGGGGGAAACGGTTGTTGTGATAGGAGTTATCAGAAACTGGAACAACGAAACCTACATTCAGCCCGAAATAATTTCTGCAAAGAACCCAAAATACCTTTTGGTAAGGAAACTTGAACTTGAAAAACAAAAAAACAGAAATACAAAGCCTGTAAAAGATGTTAAAGTTGCAAAAGCAATAAAAGACCAAATTCTTGGAAAAATAAAAAGCGCCGAGGAAGAAGGAGGAATAGACTCCGAAAAAATAATCCTTGAATTTCGCGAGGCCTCCCCGGATACAATTAATCAGGAAATTAAAAAATTAATTGAAGAAGGAATAATTTTTGAACCAAGGCCAGGAAGACTTAGGTATTTGGGATAAAACTATTTTCTTTTTTTCCTAACTTTTTTGTTGGAGCCTATTTTTTCCTGAAACCTATATACAAAATAAATCAAAACTACGAGCCCTGCAAAAGAAATTAAAAACCTCATCCAATCTTCAGAATATCTCCAGTAACTTCCAACGCCCCTCAAAATAGTTCCAACCCCTCCTGCCATTATTCCAACACTAACGGCATCAAGACTGAAAAAATAAGCTCCAAACAAAATTAAAAGTATCCCTAAAGGAACAGCAATCAAAAAAATATTCATATGATATCTTTCAAGACGAAGATTATAAGACTCTCTACAGCTAAAATCCTTGTCACAATAACCTTCCAAATATTGAGGACCTGACCCTCGAATATCCCCTTCCATCCATTTTCCTCCCAATTCAAAACAGGTTGTTTCATTTAAGACTTCAACTTCCCAAAGAGAAGGCGAACAAACGTCTTCATAAAGGGGTTCTGAAAAGAACATGTTAACGCCATATGTTGTAACAAAAAGAGTTAAAACAAGAACTGCAACACCAAAGATAATTTCTTTCAGGTTCATAAAAAATTAATGGGAGAATATTTTATAAATTTACCTCTCAAAAAAAACCTTTCTTGAATCCCCTTCAACTCTTATAGACTCAACTATTCCGTTCAAAACTAAATTTCCCTCAATCACACTCAAACTTCCAAGATAATTTTTGAAAACCACCCTTTCAGAATTTATTTTTAATAAATTTTCCCCCAATGAAATCTGACCGGAAGAAATGTAATCCAAACTTTTCAAATAAGCCCTTTCTTTTATCTCAATTGATTTGTAATTTGCACCGGGAGTCATTAAAACTTTTATTTTCGTCCCTTCATCCGAGGAAATTGGAACGGAATTTATTGTTATTTCAGATGCTTTTCCATCCAGTTTCAGAATATCCCCCTCTTTAAAACTAAAAAATCCATTAAAACTCCTCAACACTATCTTGTTGTCAAGACCTTCCAAAGGCACTCTTTTGTTATCAACGTATAAGGAACTCTGTCCGAAAGAAAAAATAATTTCTTCATAATACCCATCAAGATTTATCTCCGGAACCGAAAGGGAAGCTTTGACTTCAAAGGTATTGTTAGGCCCAAGTGAATCAACAATGTTTCCAGTAAAATTAAAATCCCCCAAAAAAATTATTATTGCAACCAGTCCTAAGATAAGAAGAACAGCTAAAAAAATAAAGTACTTCTTCTTGCTTCTCGTTCCCCCATAATATTCCTTTTGGTACTGTGATTGCTCTTTTTTCATTGTGGAACTTCCTTCCTTAAACGAATCGCATCCTGAAGGATATTTAAAAATCTTTCAGGCCGGTTTATGTTATTTATAACGATGCTTGTTTCATTTAAGAACCTTCTTACATTTATAGTTCCATACCCTAAGAGCCTTTTATAAAATCCCTGATTTAAATCAATATCTGAAATCGAGGCAAAGTCAAGCTCCCTTATATTTTTATTAAGGATGCCCTTGCTTTCCACAAAAGAAGATTCAGTTATGGCCCACCAGTTTCTTATTCTGTGAATTTCTATGATTTTTATTATTAATAAAACCGCAACAAGAGAAATTATTAATGCTGTATTGGAAATTTCAATCTTAAGATAATAAAAGTATCCTAACCCCCCAAGAATTAAAAAAATAAGAAAATAATAAAAGAGGTAAGATTTTCTTGAACGCCACACCCTGAGAAGAATCTGCTCTTTTTTCATAGTCTAAACAAAGAGATTTCGGGTTAAAAATATTTCTATCCTTCGGCATGTGGATTTTATTTTGAAAAAAACTTTAACCAAAATTTATTTTCTATCTCTCTCAATTTCAGGGTGCTTGTGTCCTTTTTTCAGCCTTTCCTTAAGAATTTTTAACTCTTTCTCCTTCTCCCTTTCATAATATTTTCTTTGTTTTTTTGCAGTTTGAATCACCTTTGAGATGTATTCTCCTCCTAAAAAGTGGGGAAGGATTACATAATCTGCTCCTGATTTGTAAAGTTCAAGTGCATCAGGTATTTGTCTGCTTGTAAGTATGGAAATAGGATTTACTTTGTTCCTTCTTAACACATCGAGAATAAGCTGATTTGTTTCTTTCTCGGGAACCGTGGAAACAACTACCGAAGCCTTACAAATTCCTACGTCTTCCAAAAATTCAGAATCATCAACATCTCCGTAAATTGCGTCAATGCCTTCATCTTTCAATGTCCTGACAATTTGAGGATTGTAATCCACCACAAGAAAATTCTTCGTTATCTTTGAAAAAGCCCTTATAACCGAAAAACCAATCCTGTTATATCCCAAGAGAATATAATCATAATCCTTTTTTGGAATGTCTTTCTCTTTTATTTTTTTCTTTTCAAAAATTGTCAGCAAGGGCGAAATTTTTGCAAAAATTTTGTCAGAGTACACTATAAGATAAGTACAACCGAAAATTGTGATTAAGCTTATCAGGGTTACAAAAGAAAGTATTTCCTGCGATAAGTGCCCAGCCTTTACTCCAAGGGCAATAAAAATCAGGGAGAATTCCCCAATCTGAGCAACAGTTAGCCCGGACATAAAACCGGTTTTCTTGCTGTATCCAAAAAGCCCCATCAAAATTATGACTATCAAAGAGTTTCCAAAAATAACCAAAATAGAGAAAATAATCGTTGGAAGAATTAAAGAATTTATATTTGCAAAGACCATCTGACTTCCCAAAATTATGAAAAACGATATAAGAAAAAAGTCTCTTAAAGGTTTTAATTTTGAACTAATCTCAAAACTATAGGGGGACATTGAAAGCATAATTCCCGCAATTAATGCTCCAACTTCAATTGAAAACCCCGAATAAAGGAAAAGAAGTGACAAACCTAATCCCCAGGAGATTGCAAACACAAATAAAAGTTCCTGGGACTTTGCAAAAAAATCGCCAAACTTGGGCAAAATATAATGGCTAATGGGAATCAGGACGGCAATTAAAACTACTCCTTTCAAAATTGTGGAAATCAAAATATCTCCTGCTCCTGCTCCGCTCCCAAGAGAAGACACAACAATTAAAGCCAAAATTGCAACCAAATCCTGAACAAGCAAAAATCCAATTGAAATCTTTCCATAAAGTTTTTCAAGGGAATCTTTATCTGAAAGAAGTTTTAAAATAATTATTGTTGATGAGAAAGTCAGGGCAACTGCAATGTATATTGAAGTTACAACGGAAAAACCAAGTAAAATTCCTATAAAATACCCTATTACCGAAGTGAATAAAATCTGTCCTATCCCCGTCACTAAAGAAATTTTTCCAACTTCCTTGAATATTTTAGGGGAAAGATGCAGCCCAACTATAAAAAGCAAAAAAGCAATGCCCATTTCAGAGAAGAGACTTATGGTTTCACTGCCTCGAATGAAATCAAGGAAAAGGGGTCCGACCAAAATTCCGGAAATTATGTACCCAATTATCAAAGGCTGTTTCAAAAACCTCATTATGACTGAAACGCCCAAAACAACCAAAATTATCAGCCCGAACTGTATAAATAAATTATCCATTTTATCCTTTTGTTTTATATATCCTTAAACACAATCTGTCATTTATAATGTTTTTGAAAATTCCCGTAATTCTTAAAAACCCCTGCTCCATTAATTTTTATGGAATCTTATGAAGAATTACTGAATGATGCGTATGAAAATGTAAAAGTCATTGAGGGAACTGGAGACAGATTTGAAATTCCAAAAATTGAAGGAATGTTTGAAGGAAAAAAAACAATTCTTACAAATTTTTTCCAAATTGCCTCACATTTAAGAAGAGAACCTGAACATCTCCTTAAATTTCTGACAAAAGAACTCGCAGCTAAAGCAGTTGTTGAAGGAGATAGAATTATTTTAAATATGAAAGTTCCCAGCAAAAAAATAAACCCTAAAATTGAACAATATGTTTTGGAATTTGTCTTATGCAGGGAATGCAAAAAACCGGATACAGAGCTCATTAAAGAGGGTAAATTAACCCTGCTGCACTGCCTTGCATGCGGCGCAAAGCACCCTATAAACTCAAAAATATAACTAATCTTGAGTGCCAGAAGCTTTAAAAAAACAAATTGATTAAAGTATTTATCAGAAAGCTGATAAGGAGGAAAAAAATGACAGTCACAGGATATTGTGTTAAGTGCAAAAAAAAGAACCATCCTATGAAAGATGTGCAGATGACCCAGACTTCAAGGGGAGGATTCATGGCAAAAGGGAAATGCACCGATTGTGGATGCGGAATGTGCGCAATGATGTCAAAGGAAAACGCTGAAAAGGCCGTAAAATCCGGAGACGCAAAGAAAGCGTATTATATGTATTTATTTTTTATTTTAAATTTATTAAAAAAGTAAAAAGAACTGGAAGGCCTTTATTAAATTTCTTAGAGGATTCCCAGAAAATTAAAAAAGAAAATGTTTGTAAACATAATCGAATCTTATAGAAGAGTTATTGCAATAGCGGATGAGGGATTAATTGGAAAACAGTTTTTTGAAGGAAAAAAACAGCTTGATGTAAAGGAAAACTTTTACAAAGGGGAAAATGAAGCTCCACTCTCAAAAGAAGAAGTTATTAAAATAATAAAAATCCATTCAAAAGAAGATTCAACATTCAATATTGTTGGAGAAAAATCGGTTGCATGCGCAATTGAGGCAGGAGCAATCACAGAAAATGAGGTTCTTAAAATTGATGGGATTCCTTACACCCTTATATTGCTCTAATACAGAACCCAACAACCTTATAAATAAACTTTTTTATTTAACTAAATGAGAAGAGAAACTAAACCCACCGAAGAAGCTCCGATTACACGTGCCCCCCTTCCAAAAGGACGTGAAGTTATTGGAATAATTGAACAGCGTTATGGCGGAAACAAAATGAAGGTCAATTGCCTTGATGGAAAAGACCGGGTTGGAAGAGTCCCGGGAAGACTCAAAAGATATTTATGGCTAAGACCCGGAGACGTAATAATAATTGAACCATGGGAAATGGACAATGAAAAAGGGGAAATTCTCCTAAAATACAAACCCAATCAGATTGCATGGCTTAAAAAAAACGGATACCTTGAAAAAGAGGATGAAGAATTCTAATATATACAAAAAACAATTTGACAAAGAGTGCGAAAAACTCTTGATAAATTCCTTAAATGAGCATCCCAAAAACCTTATAACTCCCAATTTTTTCTTAAAATTATGACATCAATAATGGTATCTGATAAAATTGTAAGAATAATAAAAAACAAAAAAAGACTTGAGAAAACCCTGAACGTGAAAATAACAAATGCCGGAAAAGAAGTTTCGGTGGCCGGCTCTCCTGAAAATGAATATGAGGCCATTAGGGTTCTTGATGCTTTAAATATAGGGTTTAGTTTTTCTGACGCAATTTCACTTAAAGAAAGCGAGCTTGAGTTTGATGTAATTAATATTCGGGATTTTGTAAGAAGAGGAAATATTGAAAAAATAAGGGGTCGGCTGATTGGAAAAGAAGGCAGGGTTCTTGCGGCGCTCTCACAACTGACAAAATGTTCCCTTGAGATGAAGGGAAACGAAATTGGAATAATTGGAAATCCCGAGGACATAAAACCTGCAATTGATGCAATAACCCAAATTGTTCAGGGATCAAAGCATGCAAATGTATACAAGAGTCTTGAAAAAAGAAAGGAAGAGCCTCTTCTTGATTTGGGTTTGAAAGAAAAAAGAAAATAAAAACGTCCCGGGTAGGACTCGAACCTACGACCTATCGGTTAACAGCCGATCGCTCTAACCAACTGAGCTACCAGGACATACTAATCCTTAATAAATTTCTTATTTAAAGGTTTCCAAAACCCTTAAAACTCTTAACAAACAAATATTTCTATGGGTCAAAAAATTTCAAAACAAAAAGTACTTCTTGCAATGTCAGGGGGGGTTGATTCCTCCGTAGCAGCGCTTCTTTTGCAAAAGGCCGGTTATGAGGTATACGGGGCATTTATGAAAAATTGGTCTGACACAAAAAACAAATTAACAGGAGAGTGCAGTTGGGTTGAAGAAAGAAAGCATGCAATAAAAATAGCAACAAAACTGGGGATCCCATTTATTACTCTTGACTTTGAAAAAGAATACAAAAAACTTGTTGTTGATGAAATGTTCAAAAAATACAAAGCCGGAATCACACCAAATCCTGATATTGACTGCAATGAAAAAATAAAGTTTCCCCTTTTAATTAAGGCCGCAAAAAAAGCGGGAATCCCTCTTATTTCGACAGGGCATTATGCGAGAATAAAGAAAAAAGGAAAAAAATATGAACTGCATCGCGCAAAAGATGAAAGCAAAGACCAGTCATATTTTTTGTACCGGCAAAGTCAAGATGACCTCGCACATACTCTCTTCCCAATAGGAAACTTGACAAAAAAAGAGGTAAGAAAAATTGCAAATAAAAACGGATTTGAAAATGCTCAAAAAAAGGGCACCGTGGGAATCTGTTTTATTGGTAAGGTCAATCTGAAAGAATTTTTATCAAGAAAAATAAAACCCAAAAAGGGAAAAATAATTGACCCTCAGGGAAAAATTATAGGACAACACGATGGGATTTATTTTTACACAATTGGGCAAAGACTCGGGCCCAGATACGGTTTTGAAGTTGAAAGAAAAAATCCAAAAACAAAAAGAATGAACAAGTGGTATGTTGCAAAAAAAGATCCAAAAACAAATACATTGACCGCAGCACCCGAAGGCCATCCAATTCTCTTAAGAAAAGAAATATTTGTAAATAATCTGCATTTAATAGACACCAAAAAAAAAGACCTGCCAAAAAAAGTTTTTTCACGAATTCGCCAAGTAGGGGAACTGCTTCCCTCAAAGTTAAATTTTGAAAAAGGGAAATTAAAAGTGACCCTCGAAAAAGGAATTACGGGGGTTTCTGAGGGTCAGGCAATAGTTTTGTACAAAGAGACAAAATGCCTTGGCGGGGGGGTTATTTCCTTCCAAATTCCTCTTTTAAATTCATCATAACTTCATAAACCCATTTTCTATAATTTGGAAATTTTTCCTTCAAGTGAGGAATGCCCCACCCAAAAATTTCATTCATTGCTATCCCAATAGCTGGAGAGCGATTATTTCCTTTAACGCAGTGGATTAAAACACTCTCTGCCCCCTACCAAGATGTTCATAATCTTTCAAAATTTTACGAGCAAGGTTTTCATCAAATAAGATATTCCTTGAATCGTGCATTCCATGAGCATTTAGATAATCAAATTCTCCCAAAAATTCCTTCCAATGCTCGGGCCATACATCATCAAAAAAATAATTCTTTGTAAAAACCCAATTCTTGCTCTCTCTTAAAAATAAAAGGGGAAGTTGCACGTCAGAATCAAAAATCCTTATTGAGTACGTTTTTTTATATGGTATGAATTTTAATGCATCTGAAAGGCTTAAAATTTCGAGTTCCATAAAACAATAAAGTATTAAAAACTTAAAATCCTTTTGGAGGTATGGAATTGGACGAAACAATAAAGGCAAGGAAAAGCACAAGGAAGTTTTCTTCAAAAAAGCCCGATTGGAGAGATATTATTGAATCAATTCACTCAAGCCAGTATGCTCCAATGGCAGGGGGACTTTTTTCCATGAAAATTGTAATTGTAGATGATGAAAAAATAATTCAGGAACTTGCAAAGTGGTCCGAACAGGAATTCATTAATGAGGCAAAATATGTAGTTGTTTTTGTTTCGGATAACGGCATGGTTACAACCCCCTTCCCTGAAGAAGGAGAAACATACGCAAGACAACAGGCTGGAGCAGCAATTCAAAATTTTCTTTTAAGTATAACTGATTTTGGACTCTCGACATGCTGGATAGGGCACTTTAATGAAGAAAAAGTAAGGAAGGCTCTTAAAATTCCTGAAGACTACACCGTCGAAGCCCTTTTCCCAATAGGATACTCTGCTGAGCTTCCAAAAAAATCAACTCCAAAGTCTGATATTTACCACATTCTTTATTTCAACCAGTGGGAAAATGACCGAATGAAAAAGATTGA
>JAHJRS010000026.1 GCA_018830845.1 Nanobdellota archaeon | reverse complement strand
GGAAGGAAAATTGTCCAAATAATTTTCAATTTTTTCTATTACATCTTCCTGCTCGATTACTTCAGATAAACTTTTTGGTCTGTAAGTTTCACTCCAATTTTTCATTTTGAGTTATTTCCCAAGTCCAGCAAGGACACCCTTAAAGAGTGCGAGGATCTTGGCAATATTTAATCTCATTTTCCTAGACCCGCCAAGACAAAACTTGCGATTAGAGATTGGAGTTGTATGAATGGGTCACTTCCCTCAACGATTCTAAACTCTGCTTCACCTGTTTTTTCAGTCAATTTTACTTTTAGTTCCGGTTCAATTGTCAAATTCCAAATCTCCTTTTGCATAGATTTAATTATGTCCTGCCCTGAGAGAGATTCTTTTAGCATTAAATCAAGGAGTTTATTCTTTGCATTTTCAAAGTCCCCTGAGACTGCATAATCAAGGATTATCCGGACTTCCTTGGGCCTTAAATCCGAAATAATTGTTTTTACAAGATCCTTGCTTATTTTTGGAGAGATTGCACCAAGAGATTGTAGCATATTTATTGAGCGTCTGCAATCCCCGTCGCTTCCTTCATAAATTTCCTCGATAGCTTCATCATCAATTTCAATTTTTTCATTTTGGGATATCTTCTCCATAACTTTTTTTATATCTTTTTTTTCAAGGAGTTTGAATCTAAAAATTGCACAACGGGATTGTATGGGGTCTATGATTTTTGAAGAGTAATTGCATGACATGATAAATCTGCATGTCCCTGCATAGTTTTCCATTGTTCTTCTCAGGGCTTGCTGGGCCTCGGGGGTGAGTGCATCGGCTTCATCAAGAAAAATAACTTTAAACGGAACATTTCCAAGAGACTTTGTTCTTGCAAAACCTTTCACTTTTTCCCTTACAATATTAATTCCTCTTTCGTCACTTGCATTAAGCTCAAGATAGTTTTCCCTCCAGTTTTCTCCAAATAATTCTCTTACAACTATTAGGGCAAGGGTTGATTTTCCCGTTCCTGCAGGGCCTGCAAACAGGAGATGGGGAATATTTATAGAATCAGTCAAGGATTTTATTCTTTTCACAATTGGATCCTGACCAACTACTTCGTTAAATGTTTTTGGCCTGTATTTTTCTGTCCATATTTCGCTTGTCATCTTTTTCATAGCCTCCTCTTTTTTATAAAGATTGCTTTGTTATTTATAGGGAGTTTCAGAAAAATCCACCCATTTTTCCCCAATAAGCTCTTTTGTGTTAAATTCTCCAGAAACATAAAGCAATCTCTGGGGGTTTCCCTTATATTTTTCATCGGCAAACTCTTTTGCAAGAAGAATCTGTTTTTTGGTCTTTTTCCTCATAGATTTGCTGTCATTGCATTTGTATTCTATGTAATAATTTATCCCATTTGTACAATCAAAAACGAATATATCAATTTCCCCAACTTTTTCATATGAATTAAATATGGGAACTTCAATTTCAGATAAGGAAAACATTCCGGTAATTCCGATGGAAGCCGGGTTTTTGGCAATTTTCTCAAGGGATTTTTTATGCTTTTTCTCTAAATTAATTTTTTTGTTTAATGATGATTTATTTTTTATTTTTTTCATCTTTTTATCTTGTATTATGACTTTTTTGAAGTAACCTTTCCAAGTCCCCCGAGAAATTTATTATTATAAAACTTTGCGTTTCTTCCTTGGTTAAAAAAACCTATTACTTTTTTGTTTTCATCAATCACTTTAAATTCAAGATTTTTTGGTTTTTTTGTCAACCCAACGTCAATTTCAGGTTTTAATATTAATGAATATTCTTTTATGTGCTCACAATTAACCAGATAAGCATTTGGAACTTTTTTCCCTTGGGACTTCTTGTTTTTTTCCAGAACATCTATTTGGTACCATATTTTAGAGGCATTCTCTTTTACTTTTGGTTTCTCTCTGGGAAAAATTCGTCTTGAAATTTTTACTGCATCGAGTTCATCCAATGTATGGATTACGGGTTCCCCATTTTTGTTTAGTTGGTAATTTAATTCTGTTGGTTCTTCTCTTGTGATTGACACGGTTCCAAGATAAACTCCCACAAGAACTTTTCCCATTTGTTTTTTGTTTCCCTTGACAAAAGCAATTAAATTATCCTTTGAGCGGGGAAAATCTTTGTAGATGGCCCACCAACAATCTTTCAGAGGCATTTTATAGAGAACGAAAATTTGTTTTAAAAAGATTTGTCTAAAAAAGAATAGGTTTTATTTTTAAAAAATTAATTTTTATCTGGCTCTTTCCCTTCTTATTTTACGCTTACGCTTTTCTTTTCTGAGTCTTTTCCTTTGCCACTTCCATCTCATTTGATTTTTCTTTTTCCAACGTCTTGAACTTCTTTTCATAGAAACTGGATGAAAAATTGATTTTTAAAGGTTTTGCTGGATTTTTATTTTTTGAATTTTTGGTTGGGAAGAAAATTTTAATATTGTCCTCGGATATATATTTCGAAAGATATATATAAATTGATTTTGTGAATATTTTATGAAAGTTTTGTCTGAAAAGAGGTCTGAAGACTTTTTGGAGGAGGGCGGTTTTGAGGTTGTTCCAAGAGATCTTTGCATTACCCGGTTTGGTCTAAGAAGGTCTTTGAAAAAGATTGGATTTCCGTTTGTTTTGAAGGCCGTTGGAAGAAAAATAAAAACGGATGAAAGAGGCCTCATAAAATCTGATGTGAGAACCTACACTCAGGCAATTTATGATTTAAAAAATCTCAAAAAAATAAGAGGGGTTGAGGGAATTTTGGTTCAAAAAAAATTCTTGGGCAAAGAATTCTTTGTGAGCGTGAAAAAAGACAGGAATTCAAGGCCGTTTCTTTCGTTCAGTTCTCTTTACCCTAATGAACACAATGAAAAGGGAATTAGTTCAAAAGCACTTCCAATTACAAGGCCAAAAATAAAGAAAATTTTTAGTGAAGCAAAATTGTCCAAAAATGTCTCAGGAAGGGAAAGGAAATCAATAGAAGAGGTACTGACAAAGGTTTCAGGATTTGTAAAAAAACACAAGG
>JAHJRS010000025.1 GCA_018830845.1 Nanobdellota archaeon | reverse complement strand
TTGCAAAAGTTAAAACAGACGCAAACGACAAACCATTGGAAGAAGTGAAAATTATAAAAGCATCAGTTATCTAAACTAATTTTTCTAGTTAAATACACTATCCTTTTTTCAACTTCTCTTTCATTCTCCTCATTGTAGGTTGAATATTTTTTAAATTCCCTTAATGCTTCTTTATACTCTCCCATATCTTTGTAAACCGAACCCAAGTTAAAATGTGCATTAATTTTATGGTCTTTTAATCCAAAATTTTTTGCTTTTATAAAATCATTAACAGCTTTTTCATAGTTTCCTTTTTTGGAATGCACAACCCCCCTATCAATAAGTGCAAGAGGGTGGGTTGGGCATTTTAAGATGCATTTGTTAAAATTTTCAAGAGCCTCGTCAAGTTTGTTTTTTTCTAAAAGCAGACTTCCAAGATTGAAATAACTTTTATGATAAGGTTTGATTTGGATGGATTTTTTGTAGTTTTCAATCGCTTCACTGATTTTACCATTTTCCTCAAACAAAATGCCACGCCATCTGTAGAAATCAGAATCTTGAAATAAATCTATTGCTTTATCCAAATCTTTTAGGTTATATGAAAGGTAACCCCTGTCTCCTAAAAGAACCGGCAATAAAACTTCAATCCTTTCTTCTGTTAGCAAGGAATCCTCTTCTTTAGATTCTTTGGAGTTCCCATATTTAAAATTAAAGCCACTTTTGATAGTAGTCTCAAGATTTATTCTTTCAGCCCCATTTTTTAGAAAAAGGGAGATGTGCCCAGGAAAGAGGAGGCAACCCAAATCAAGCCCTTCCCTTAATCCCACAACCGCTGCAAGTTCAGACAAACCTAAGCAATTTCCAATTTTATGTCTCCAGATTTTTCTGTTTATTACATTGGTGAGATAATCATTAGAAATGTCCCCTTCCCTCCCCCTAAATCTTTTTTTTCCATTTCCCACAAATTTAACTAATGTTCTCGTCTTTGAGCAAGAATCTTTTTTTACCAGTCTATTCTGATACTTTTTATGAAGATAACCAATTCTGTTTTTGTATTTTTCAAGTTTCTCTCTTGAGTCTGCTCCTGAAACGATTAAAAGTGATTCCTCCAGAGTAAAATCTTTTCCAAGATCGTCCAAAGTTTTTACACTTTCAAAAAGCTCATTTTCAAGCCTATTTACCATAAATCTATGGAAAATAGAAAATATTTAAACCTTTTCATACGTATTAATTATAAAATAGTAACTAATTAAGGAAACCGCCTTTTGAGTGAAATAATTCTTAAAAAGACATTTTTGTTCTAAATTTAATGAAAAAAGAAACTCTCGAAAAACTTATTCAAAGGACAGAAGAGTTTATGATTAAGAAAAACAAAAAAGAACATTCTTCAAAAGGGTTAATAATAAATTATTATGAAGAAACTTCGAGCATCAAAAGCTCAAAGGTTCTCTCAATATACTTAAAAAAATTCTTTGGGGAAAATACGCTTATTTTAAGAAAAGAGGATGACAAAATAACAGAAAACTATCTTAGCCCCATGACCATAAGGAATATAGAAAAAGTAATTTACAGAAAATGAAGGTTAAGTATTTCAAAAATTATGAGAACTCGCAGGATTGTTACGTTGGAGAAAAATACGGAAAATCTGATTATTTTAACATGGTCTCAATAAGCAAAAATTATTTTTTCCTTTTTGCGAATGATGAAGGTTCAAGTTACCCTGACGGAAGGTTTGACGGATTTTACAGAACCATGAATGTGAGTAAAAAAGATTTTGAAAGTCTGAAAGATGCAGCAAGAAAAAAAGACAGAGAAAAGGGATTAAATCTCTTAAGAATAATTCACGAGGGTAATCCTGACAGGAATCCAAATAGTGCAAGTGTTGAGGGAAGTCTAGAAAATTTTGACCCAGAAAAGACTTTTGAATTTTATCAAAAAGCAAAACCCATTCTTGAATAAATAAGCTCTTGCCAATCCAAAACTTTATATAATAAAATAATTTTAGACTTAACATGGAAAAAGACATTGGAAAAATTCCAAAAAATGACCAGTCAGAAATTGTTCTTAGAATTGATGACTTCGGCGGAAGAAGAGGATTCACAATTCGTGAATACGTAACCTCAGAAAGATACACCGGATTCACAAAAGCAGGTGTAAGAATTCTCGCCAAAGACTTTCCAAAATTCAAAGAGATGGTTAACTCCATTTCTGAAGAAGACATGAAAGAAGAAGAAAGTTCCGAAGAACCCGCAGAAGAAAAAGCCCCTAAAAGCAAAGAAGAACTGCCTGATTATTAAGTTAAACTATTCTATCCTATAAGAAACAACCCAGTTAACTTGGTTTATTAAATTTATTATCTCCCTTAATTTTTTACCATTGCACTCAACAAGATATTCAAACTTTTCAGTTTTTCTTTTTTTATCATATTCTATTGAAATCATCTTTACCCGGTTAAAGTTTCTAAGTAGTGCTGTAAACTCTTTTGAATTTTTTTGTTTTACTTCAAACAAAATTCTTTTTTGATAAGAACCCACCCCTCTTTTTTTTAAAAAGCCGTCAATTAAAATAACTGCCCAGACAGAAAGATATACCAATCCCCCGACAAGGAAATATCCTACTCCAATCAAAAGTCCAAAAATTGCAAAGACCCATATACTTGCCGCAGTCGTAAAACCAAAAATTTTATCACTAGTTTTTATAAGAGCACCAGCACCTAAAAAACCAATTCCCGTAACAATTGCACCCAAAATCGGAAGAGGGTTTCCCATTCCAAATTCCAATCCTGCGATTGCAAGACCGCACGAACCTACAGAAACAAAAGTAAAGGTCCCAAAACCAATCGGTTTATGAGCTCTCTGGCGTTGAAATCCAAAGATTATTGCAAAAATAAATGTAATTAGCATTCTGAATATTATTACACTTATTTCCATAAAAAAATTAGATAATTCCTGTATTTAAACTTAAATGTGAAATAGGATATTAATCACTTTTCTTCAATCTTAAACTCTTTTCCGTCATTCAAATAACTTGGCATTAAAGAATTGTGCCCAAACTGAATTACCATGTCAATTCCAAGTTTTTCCATACCAACAGAATAATCACATGCCCCGAAACAACTCCCAAGAAAAATTAAAAAATCAGCACCCGTTTTTTCTTTAAGGTAATCCACAATTGCAGTTGCATACTGCTTTAATCCCTCGGGAAATTGAATTAAAATTAAATTTGCCTTTTCTTTTTTTATTGACAAAACAGCCCCTTCCAAATCAAGGCTATATTCCCCTTCCAAATCCTTTAAAGTCCTTTCCTTTATCATAAAAGATGTGGGAAAATAGGAGTTATAAATTTAATCCCTCCCCAAAAACTTTAAATTCAGGGATTGACTTTTTTTAAAATGGAAAACAAAAAAATACGCCAGCCAATAGTCACGGTCGCAGGACATGTAGACCATGGAAAAACATCAATTCTGGATTCTCTTAGGAAGTCCTCCGTTCAGGAAGGCGAAGCCGGAGGAATAACCCAAAAGATTTCATTCACCTCTTTTCCTGCAGAAAACCTCAAAATTGCCTGCCCCCTTATTGAAAAATCAGGAATAAACCTCACTATCCCGGGATTTTTATTAATTGACACTCCTGGACATGCGGCTTTCACAAATTTAAGAAAAAGGGGAGGTTCACTTGCCGACTTAGCCGTTTTGGTGATTGACATAACAGAAGGAATAAAACCCCAGACCGCCGAAGTAATTCAAATCCTCAAATTAAATAAAACCCCATTTATAGTTGCCCTAAATAAAATTGACAAAATCACAGGGTGGAGAAAGCTTGACGATGATTTAAAGACCTCTGTTGAGGCACAGGACGAAAGAGTAAAGGAAGTCTTCCTTGAAAAGTATTACATTATTCAGGGTGCCCTTCAGTCATATGGGATTGAAACAGACTTGTTTTACAATATTTCCGACTTTACAAAAAAAGTTGCTCTTGTTCCCTGCTCTGCATATACAAAAGAGGGCATTCCGGAACTAATTTTGGTTCTTTCGGGACTAAGTGAAAAATTTTTGACTAAAAAACTTGAAATTCATTCTGAACCAAAAGGTGTTATGCTTGAAGTAAAAAAGGAAAAATCCCACTCCGCAATTGAAGCAATACTTTATGATGGGGAACTAAAAAGAACGGATGAAATTGCTGTTGCATCTCTTTCAGGGGAACCAATTGTGACAAAAATAAGAATTCTTGAGGAAATAAAACCTCTTTCAAACAAATTTAAAAATGTTGAAAATGCAATTGCATCAACTGGAATCAGAATGCAACTAACTGAAAAAACCGAAATCCTGCCCGGAATGCCTTTTTTGAAATTTAAAAACAATTTCGAGGAAATAAAACAGCAGTTCAAAAAAGAGATTGGGGAGGCTATAAAAACCTCAAAAGCGGGGATAATTGCAAAGGCGGACTCTCTGGGAAGCCTCGAGGCATTACTTGTTCTTTTGAAACAAAATAACATCTCTGTTGTCAAAGCCAGTATTGGGAACATAAACAAGTCTGATGTAATATCTGCCAAGGCCAATCTTGAAGTTAATGAATTAAACTCGGTAATAGTGGGTTTTAACGTCGAGGTTTCAGAAGACGCAAAGGAAATACTTGGAAAAACAAAAGTTATCACTAGTGAAATAGTTTACAAAATAATAGAGGATATTATTTTATGGAGAAAGGAAAAACAAATGGAAATTGAGAAAAAAAGACTTATGGGGCTCTCAACAATCTGCAAATTAGAACTTCTTCCCCAGTAT
>JAHJRS010000024.1 GCA_018830845.1 Nanobdellota archaeon | reverse complement strand
TGACCCTTCGGGCCTTCCAAAGAAAGGGATGACCCTTCGGGCCTTCCAAAGAAAGGGATGACCCTTCGGGCCTTCCAAAGAAAGGGATGACCCTTCGGGCCTCAAATCCTGTCTCGGGCGTTTTTTAATATTCTCAAAAACAAAAAGATTTATTAAATAAAATAGTGAGTTAGATTAGTGGGGCGTTGGTAGTATAGTGGCAGTATAACTGGCTTCCAAGCGTATTCGCGAAGCGACCAGTTGACCCGGGTTCGAATCCCGGCCGACGCATTCCCAAAAAAATAAAATATTTTAATAAATTAAAAGAATTACTCACGATAAAATCCTTAAAAGATTAAGCCTTCTTGAAACGTGAGATTAATTCAAGATTATCCGCCTGTCCTAAAAAAACAGACCTGCAACAAAATCTTTCAAGACCAAGTTCCTCTAAAACCTTTTTTTGATTTTCTCCTTCAGCCGCCCTTTTTTTAAATTCTTCCCAAAGGTGACCTATAGGTTTCCCACAACTAAAACATCTAACCGGAATTATCATAATAATAAATTCTGTTATGAGTTTTTAAAACTTACTGTTAAGAAATTTAATTGCCAGTGAGAAATATAAATATTTAAAAATCAAATTTTTCTAATAAACCTTAGGAGAGGTTAAATTGACAAAAAAATGCCTTTATTGCAATCGCGACATTTCTGATGAGAGTGTTGTAGATTTTTGTGAATCTTGCGGTAAAGGAGTTTGGGGGGATAAAATGTTTGGCAAAATAATTGAGCAGATGGAATCTTCGCGCCTGAAGGGGGATATTTAATTTTTCTCTGGTTTTTGCAAAGAGATAGGTTTTTAAATGAAATGTTTTTTCCATATTCAGAACTCTGTGGTGTCTTAGCATGCCAGAGGAATATAAGATGACAATCAAAAAAAGCATAAGGGAAAAAGGAAAAATAAGACTTAGCCAGTACTTTCAGAAATTTAAGGAGGATGATATGGTGGCCGTCACAAGAGAGATTTCTTTGAAGGCATCATTCCCGGAAAGACTTCAAGGACGAACAGGGAAGGTAAAAGGAAAAAGAGGAAGAGCTTACATAGTAAAAATAAAAGATCAAAAGAAAGAAAAGGAATTTTTGATTGAGCCCTCGCATTTAAAAAAAATAAAGCAACTTGTAAAATAAAATGATAAAAAAAATGACTCCTCTAAGCATGGCTGAATCTCTCCCTTACATAAAAGATAGCGAGGTTAAAAACTTTGTAAAAAAATTTAACCCCCAAAGTGAGAAAAAGGCCAAGGAACTAAAAGAAAAGTTTCAAGGATTGAATATGATTAAATTAAATGACAAAGGAATTTCAAAACTAATTGACGTTCTTCCTGAAAACAAGGAAGAAGTTTTAAGAGCAGTTCCCGACTCAAATTTGGATGAAAATGAAACAAACCAAATCCTATCAACAATTAAAGAATTTAAATAAAAACGAAAATGAAAGAAGACTACGTAACAGTTTTAGAATACTTACCAAACGGATACCCTATGGAAAAGAAGATGATGCCAATCATCCAGGGTATAGGTAAAGAAAATTTTACTCTTCTAGAACTCGTTCCTAGGAGAGGAGTTACAATAGAAATCGGGGAAGATGTTTACATCGGAGAAGGCAAAAGGGAAAAAGTTTATTATATTCTTGGAAGGCTCAAGAGAGAAAAACTTACTGAAACCGCAAAAATGCATCTTCATGAAGTAATTCAGGAGAGAGTAAAGAAGGATGAAGAAAGATTTATAAAATTCTTTAATGAATCTCCTGCAATAAACAAAAGAATTCACCAAATTGAGCTTTTGCCTGGACTTGGAAAAAAGCACATGAGAGAAATTTTGAAACAAAGGGAAGAAAAGCCTTTTGAATATTTCAAAGATATGAAGGACAGAATTCCAAACCTTCCTGATCCTGAAAAATCGGTGGAAAAAAGGATATTTCAGGAATTGACCCAAATAGAAAAGTACAACCTTTTCACAGCATAAAAATGGAAAAAGCAAAGAACACAAAACCTGAAGAGAAAATTCAACAGAGAAGCATAGTGAGAATCTTATCAAAAGATATCGAAGGAGAAGTAAAGCTTTATCCAGGTCTGACTCAGATAAAAGGAGTATCATGGGCCCTTTCAAATGCAACCTGTTCAATCCTGAATATTGATAAAAATAAAAAAATAGGTCAACTTACCGACGAGGAAATAAAAAAAATTTCAGAATTTTTAAAAAACCCGAAAATCCCTGAATTCCTTTTAAACCAAAGGAATGATTTTGAAACCGGGAAAGGAAAACATTTAATTGGAGTGGATTTGGAACTTAAAACAGAATTTGACATAAAAAGACTCAAAAAAATAAAAAGCTACAGGGGTTTAAGACACCTGCTTGGTCTTCCTTCAAGAGGACAGAGAACAAAGGGAAATTTCAGAAAAAACAGAAGAAAAGGAGCAGGGATAGCAAAGAAAGGCGCTAAGGTGGAAAAGAAACCTTTTATGAAGGGAAAATAAAATGAAAAGAAAACATAAAACATATTCAAGGCCAAAAAGACCATTTGACAAAGCAAGAATTGATGAAGAAGGTGTAATCAAAAAAAAGTATGGCCTTAAAAACAAAAAAGAAATATGGAAAGCGGATGCAAAAGTTACAGTTATAAG
>JAHJRS010000023.1 GCA_018830845.1 Nanobdellota archaeon | reverse complement strand
TTGGAATGGGGGTTATTTTTGTTGCTCAATTGGGTCAAATTACGAAGCTGTTTTTGAATACATAAAAAATCAAGAGTTGCACCATTCATTTCATTGAAGACGACGGGACGCCGTGCCCTTTAGGGCACGGAGGATGTCACAGGTATTAACTATTATAATCTTGCTCTGTGGAGCACTCCTCCAGAGGACGTTATAAATCTTAAGAAAGATTTGGAGGCTTACCTCAGAGATGCAAACAATTTCCTTTGGTATTCAAATGAAAGTGTGAGCCACGAAATGACCCACCGACTTTTGCACGATTCGGACGGACTGAAATCTGAAAAGGGTTTTGAGAAGCCAAGTGAGGAGGATTTTGGGAAATATATGGTTCACTTAATGGAGTCAGACACAAAAGATGCAATAGACGAAAAATTTCAATTGTATACCGAATTTATGAATCTTGATTATCATGTGAGCCTAAGGTATGCAGATGCAAAAGATTTTTTTGAAAAAATATTCGAAAAAACTCCTGAAAAAATCCGTAAGTTCAGAAAAGACTATCTTGAGATTAACGATTATGCTCCTGTTCAGGTAAGTGCCAACGATTATATTTTTAGCATTTGGAGGGAAAAAGCAGATAAAAGTGAAATTAAGTTTGTTGAAAATCTTCTTTCAAGAAAAATTCATCCAAGTGAGATGGAGTACATAGAACACGTGAATAATGCAACTTATTTTATCTTGAAGGAAAATCCAATTTACCGTTTCAAACTTTCAAAAGTGGATGACAAAATTTATTATGAGTTGTTTTATGAACCGAAGACAAAAGAATTAATTGAAAGAGGGCTTCCTATGGCAAAAGTGCCGGATTTTTATCTTTATATGAAAGACTATCAGGTTTTTGACCTTATGAGGGGGGAAACAGAAGCCTCAGCAATAAATTCCTTTGCAAATGTTTATTTTGGACCGTCGACAAGCCATATGTGGTCGGTTGACTCTGAGGGGTATGAATACTTTTCAAAGTTTAAAATCGAGGATGAGGAAATTTTTCAAAGATTTCTTGAAAAAAATGTTATTGGAAGAGAAATGCTTAAAGAGGGCCATGACCCGGAAAAAATAAGAAATGAACTGGAATTCTCAGAGAATTTCTCTCATTCAGGTGTCTTTTACGAGTGGCCTGCTTCAAAGGTCAAACTTGAAATAAAGTAAACTGAATTTAGCAAATATTAAAAACAATTATTTCTTTAGGGTTTAATGAAAAGAGGTCATCATATGAGGTACTTTTCCTCTGAGGGAAAATACCTAAAAAGCTGGGTCTATGGAGGTCTTGACGGAATAATCACCACTTTTGCAATTGTTGCGGGGGTTGTTGGGGCGAATTTATCATCTGCCATAATTTTAATTCTGGGTTTTGCAAACCTGCTGGGGGACGGAATTTCAATGGCAGTAGGGGATTACATTTCAACAAAATCAGAAGGAGAGTATTACAAAAGAGAGAAGAAAATTGAAGAAGAAGAGGCTCTAAAAAATCCAAAAAATGAACTGGAAAACATTCAGGCTGTTCTTGAGAAAAAAGGGTTCAATAAAAAAGATGCAAAGAAAATTTCTCTTTTAATCTCAAAAAATAAAGGTTATCAGGCTGAAACCATTCTTCACGATGAGTTTGGGATTGTTAAGGGAAGTGTTCACCCCGGAAGAAACGCTGGAGTAACATTTATTTCTTTTTTAGCATTTGGAATGATTCCTCTTTTGCTTTTTGTTGTGGGGGCATTTTTGAATTCAACAATTCCAAATGCATTTTTATGGGCTTCTATTTTGTCGGGAATAGCAATGTTTTCCCTGGGGGTTATTAAATCAAAAGTTACAAATAAAAATTGGATACGCTCGGGAGGCGAGACACTTCTGGTTGGGGGAGTTGCCGCAACCGCTGCATATTTTGCGGGGGAAATTTTGTCAAAGATTGTTTAAAATGAAAAAAGGAAAAAATAAACTGAATAAAAAAAGCAAGCCTGAAATTTTTTACGGGCTGCTTGGATATTTTCTTGGAGTCTTTGCTGTAAACATTGCCTCAAAAGAAAGCCCTGGATTTTTATTTAATCCCTTTAATGCAATTGAATTTTTAGGAACACAGATTTCAATTATTACAGACTTTCCAAGAATAGTTGCTCTCCCGCTGGGGTTCTTGTTAACGGTTGTCCCTTTGATTTTCTTTTATTTTATTTCAAAGGAAATTATTGAGAAAAAAATCTAAAAGACGTGTTCAAGAGAGCTTATTTTTGAAAATGATTTTTTCAGGGGGGAAATCATTTTGTAAACTTCGGAATAACCTTTTTTTTCCTGTTCTGGTGCCTTAAAGATCATATCACTGCAGTATTCCTGGGTTAACTTAATAAAATCTGCTGCCTGTTCAAAGTTTCCTTCTTCAATAAAATTTGAAGCCAAAGTCATGCAATTTTTAAATTCCTGGCTTTCGCTCTTTTTTTCCAATAAACTATCCAGAGAATTTTTTAGGTTTGAGATTTCAGTTTGGAGTTTGCCAATATTCTTAATCTTGTTAAAATCATATCCTTCCGGATTAACTTCCTCAATTTTTATCACTCTTCCAAGATTTCCATTTTTTCTTCGGTCAAGAACCATATATCTAACAATCGTTTTTGCAGGGAGCTTTCTGTATTTTTCAGGTTCAAGTATTGGAACATTTCCCATTCCATCCATTTTTACATATCCCCGGTTGTTCACCAGGACTCCAACTTTTCCTTCCATAGAGTTCCCAGCACATTAAACTTTATAAATCTTCCTAATTGTTACTACTACATAAGGAACAATAAAATAACAAATGCATCTTCATTAATAATTTAAAGAGATTTTTTCTTAAGACTTAATGGTACAGATTCCGGAATATAAAAGAGATGAATCAAAGGATTACAAATTTGTTCTTGAAGGTCTTAACAGAATTCCTTTTCCCGTTGGAAAAAATCTTTTGGTTGATTTTTTGAAAGGAAATGAAGACAATCGTTCTATTTTAAAAAACAATCTTGGCGAACTGGAAAATTTTTCATCATTAAGCTATCTTGAAGAGGAAAAAATAAGGAAGATCGTGGATAAATTAGTTGCGAATCAATTTATAGAAACTTCTTCATCAGTTTTCAATAACGGCTCAACTGTCCTTTCAATTTCTGAAAAAGGCAAAAGCAGAATCTTTGAATTTGAAAACCAATCAGGGACTATTTTGAAAGAAGATTTAAACAAAGAGGAAATAAAATCCCTTTTTGAGTTTAAAGATTTCTTATCCGGTTTTAACAATGAACAAAAAAAGGCAATCATAAGCCAAAAAAAAGAAATTCTTTGTGTTGCCGGAGCAGGTTCGGGAAAAACAACTGTTCTGACAAAAAGAATAGAGTTTTTAACAAAACTTGGAAGAGTTCATGGGGACAAAATACTTGCAGTAACCTTCACAAGAAAAGCAAAGGAGGAAATGGAAAAAAGACTCTTAAAGTCCGGCGTTCGCGTTGTAGTTGAAACTTTTAATTCATTTTCAGAAAAGGTTCTTTTGAAAAATGCGGGAAGAATTTACGGCAGAAGAACGAGGATTGCGTCTTTTCATGATAAAATGATTGCTGTTTTAAGGGCTCTTGATGAGACGGGGTTTACAATTGAAGAAGCGGTTCTAAATTACTTTGAGAGCCCTGAAAAATTAAACAAAAACATTTACGAACTCCAGAATATGTTTATCTCTGATTGCTTTAATGTTTTTGAGTACTTCAAGGTTCTTGGTATTTCAATTGAAGAATTCAAAAAAAAGTATTTTTTGGATGATGACAAAACTTCAAATATGATTTTTGAAATAATTAAATTTCTTGAATCCCATTTTTCATCAAATGGTCTGCGAACATATGCTGATCAGGTAAAAGATGCTGTAACTTTTTTTAAAATGTATCCCAAGTTTATTCCTGAATTTGAGCACGTCCTTGTTGATGAGTTTCAGGATGTAAACTCGGAGCAAATTTCCCTCATTGAATTATTAAATCCAAAAAATCTTTTTTGTGTTGGCGATCCGCGCCAGTCTATTTTTGGATGGAGAGGTTCAGAAATCAGGCACATAATGGATTTTAAGAAAAACCGGCCCCAATCTGAAATTGTTTATCTTAACAAAAACTACCGAAGCAGGAAAAAAATAATTGAATTTATGAATGAATCAATTAAGAAGATGAATCTTCCCGGGCTTGAGCCAGATTCTCATGGTGAAGAAGATTATGAATTAGAAATTTTAAAGTTTGAAAATGAAGGAAAGGAATTTGATTTCGTTAAGGAAAAAATTCTCTCATCTGAAATTGCCCGTGAGGAAATTTTTGTTCTTGCACGGACAAACAGAAAACTTCAGGATTTTTCAAATGTTTTAAAAAAATCCGGGATAAAACATATAATAAAAAATGAGAATTCAAGGGAAATTTCGGCAAAAAAGGGGGAGGTCACACTTTCAACAGTTCATTCTGCGAAAGGACTTGAGGCAGAAGCTGTTTTTTTAATTGGATGCACAAACGGAAACTTTCCAACAAAGTACAGTGAACACCCCATAATTGAAAAAATAAAAATTTATGACTATAACAAGGAGGAGGAGGAAAGGAGGCTCTTTTATGTTGCTTTGAGCCGCGCAAGAAAGAACCTTTATTTGACTTATTCCGGAAAAAGCCACACCTATTTTATAAGCGAAGGGATGAAGGAGATTATTGAAAAATGAATGGAAAAAATTGGTTAAAAAAATTTGAAATTGAAGAAAAACCTGTTTGCATAAAAGAATATCTTTTAGATTTGTCAAAAATCTGCTTTCGTGAAATCTCCAGGAGAAACTCTTCAGTAAAAAAGAAAACTATGGAGGAGATTCTTGAAATTACAAAATATGCAGTTAGAGATTTTTATAGTAACAGTCTGGATGTGAAAATTACAAAAAAGGAGGTAAAAAATTTTTTGAGAAAAAATAAATTTAAAGATTACCATATAAAGGAAAGCCATCTATTTGGAGAGGAAGAGGAAGTTTTGCCTTTTTACCAATTTATAAAAAATCATAATTATTCTTTTGATGTAGTCATTCCTGTGATGAATGGGGGCTTAGAGCCCGCATTATTTGTTGAAACAAAAAATTTAATTCCAATAAGATATTCTCATCTTAAATTAGAAGACAAAAAAACATTTATTCCAAAATGTTATCTTTCAGACTTGGAAAAAAAGATCAAAGACAAAAATGTTCTAATTACAGAGGATTTTATAGTTTCTGGGAGGTCAATTTACCATGTGAGGGATTTGGTTGGAATTTATAACCCGTCTAAAATGTATTTAAGCCGTATTTTTGATGAAAGTGGGGAGAAAAAATTTAAAAAGAAATTTTGGAGGGAAATTTAATTACTCATCAAAAACTCCTCCTAAAACTTTTTCCTGCATTTCTTTCCTGAAACACTCTTCACAAATTTGTGCATTTGTTTTTTTGCTTACCTTGAATGAATAGGGGTCTCTTAACTCAGAACATCTTTCACATCTTTTAAGGCAGTCAGTGCAATAGTAGAATCCTGTAATTTTGTCTTTTTGCGTGTGACTTTTGCATACTACTTTTGAACATCTAAAACACCTGGTGGAACAATCTTTGCATATTTTTTTTGAGCAAATCTCGCACGTATTTTTAAGGCATTTTTTGCAAAATCCTTTTTTGCATGAATCACATTTAACAGAACATTTTTTACAAGTAATGTGGCCGGACATGCAAAGATAAACTTCCTTCGTCTGACCTGAACAGTTGTCGCATATTGCTCCCTGAAACTCTTCTGATACCGGGTCGAAATTCGCCAAAAAGGATTTTGAAACCTGCATATTATTTATTTCACAAATAAAATTAAATGAAGGATAATAAATTACAGTCGTTCTCAAAAGCCTGTTTTCAACATTTAAAATATGTTTTTGGGTTTCAAGTTCAACCTCCATTGTTTTATCTTTTTCTATATCCTCAAAGTTAAACTTTTTCTTCAGGGATTCTATCAATTTTTTCTCTTCAATAATCTTTTTCATGTTACCTTCCTTTGCCAGAGCCATCAAGTTATCAGTTATTTCTTTTATGCTTTTGCGAAATTCACTGGTTTCATTTCTAAACTTTTCTTCAATTTCTGATTTTTTCGCCTCAAACTCCAAAGAGAGCTTTTTTGTTATCTGATTTGTTTTTTCCTGAATTATTTTTTTCAACTCCTTTTTAGCCATAAAATAATAATTCTCAAAATCCGGGATTTTTACTTCTTTTTCATTTCCGTCAAGAAGAGCATATTCATTTAAATTTCCCTCTATTATTTTTCCGTTAAAAACATAAATTTCATTTTCAAAAATTTCTTTTTTCCCGGAATATTCAAAAACACTTTCAAAATTAAATTTGTAAAAAAAAGATTTTTTCTCTTTTACTGAGATTTTTTTTATCTGGGAATCAGAAAAACTCATTCTTTTTTTAAATTCTTCCTTTGGGTCAATGTCAATGTCAATTTTAAGCAGCTTTAATTCAGGTGATTTTTCCATAAATATATTAATGGTTAAAATCTTTATATAAATTGTTGGCATATGGAGAGATTTAAAAAACCAAAATTCGTATTCATAACATGGACCTAAAGCAATTGTTTTTTGGAATGCTGAGCCTGTTTTTGATATTCTTTATTTTCACTTACTGGTTCATGCCTTTCAGTCACACTCCTTTTAAAGTTCAGGGAAGCGGAAACTTCAGCATTGGAAATGAATCTGATGAAATGCAATTTTACAGCAATATGAGGTTCCCGGAAAAAGACATTTCCTATGCAATAGATGAGAACTGCAATCTTCAGAGAGCAAACAACATGATTAGGGCATTTGAGATTATGGAAGAGATTACCCCTCTTAATTTTTATCCTTCGGGAACGGGTGGGCCTGAAATTGAGATTACATGTGATGAAAAAAGCATTCCGACCGGAGGGGGAACGTTTGTTGCAGGGGAGGGAGGCCCGACAAGAATAATCTCGGGTGAAAACTTTAATATAATTCTTTCAGGAAGCATACTTCTTTTAAGGGACTCTTCATGCCCAAGACCAAACATACACATCCATGAATTGCTTCATGTTTTGGGTTTCGACCATTCAGAAAATGAAAACAACATAATGTATCCCATAAGTGACTGCTCCCAAACGATTGGGGATGACATCATAAACAAAATAAATTTTTTATATAACTACCCTCCCTATCCCGACCTTGAGCTGAAGGATGTTTCGGCATTTATGTCTGGAAGATACCTGAGTATTAATTTGTCTGTAAGAAATATTGGGTTGAAAGAGGCAAACCCTTCAAAACTTGTTATTTATTCTGATAATAAAGCTATAAAAGAACTGGATTTGGATGCAATAGACATTTCAAGCGCGTACAATCTTGAAATCAGAAACGTCTGGGTTCCAGACCGCCAGCCAAAAGAATTAAAAATAAAAGTAGAAACAAACGAACCTGAACTTTCTTTGGAAAATAATCAAGTAATCCTTAAAGGACTAGAAGATTAATCGTCCAAATCAAATTCGCTTAGAAAATCTTCGTCCCCTGAGAAATCTTTTTCCTCCATCTTTTGATTTTACAAGCCTTGCTTGCACCTCATTTTTTATAAAATTGTTATGGTGTTCAGGTATTTAAATTCTTCTGTTTTGCAGGAGATGCTTTGAGATTTGCCGAGGACAAAAACATTTAAAAAGGGTTTTTTACGTCGGCATTAATAATTTTAAAAATGAAAAGAGGCGGGGTTTGATTAATTCCCCGCCGGTATCCACCCACCCAGAGTCGAACTGGGGATCTCCCGGGCACTGCTTTTCCAGAACCTGCTTTTCAGATTTCATCTAATTTCCCGATAGGGAATATCCATCTTAGTTTTAAACTACAGCCAGGCGCTCTAACCACTGAGCTATGGGTGGTTGTATTCATAAAGGCAGTTTGGAATTTAAAAGATTATCTGTTGATAATATGAATTATAAAGAGAGAAAAAATTAAAAAGTAACAATTATCATTAATAAAATGGGGCTAAAAATACTGATTAAAAAGATTTTCTGTAAACATCAGTGGAAAAAATTTATGGGGGCTTCAAATGTTGGAAATGGAAAGTTCTCTCAACAATATTTTTGCCCTAAATGTCACAAAACTAAAGTTGTTATTAAATAAAAAATCAATCACTCTTCTGATCAGCAAGGAAGAACGTTTTGTTTGAAGAGGTGCTTTTTTCTTTTCCTTCCCTCTCAAAGGTTGAAGTTGTTGATGGAAGGGCAAACTTTCCAAGAACACCTACCTTTGAATAAATAACATATGAAAGAGTTCTTCTTTCTCCCGCTTCAAGGCTTCCAAGCTCCCACTCAAAAACTCTTCTTGTCTTGTTAAATCTTTTTGGAAGAGTGCCCCCAAACTTTTCGTATATTTTAACCAAAGGCGGCAATCTATCAAAAATCTTAACATTCTCTATAAACCTTCTTGATTCAATATTAATTAAAACTTTGAGTGCAAACTCTCCTCCCTTTGCATTCACAAAGGATACCCTTTTTCTTAAAACAAGATCGGTATTTGAGTATTTCCTTGCAAAAACAACGGTCAAAACGATTAGTATTACAATTATTAAAGGAATTAACCAATTTGTGTTAACTCTCACTTCAAAAGATTCTCCAGGTGAAACCTCTCTATTCCATATATAAGTTACGCCAAAACCTTCCCTTCTAACATCATCAGGTTCAACTGAAAAAGAAGTGAAAATTCTTGAGATTATGTTTTTATCGACGGCAATGTTTGCCTGAGATGGGGTGTTTCCCTCATTTATTTTCTTTATAATAGTTGTGTAAATGATAAATCCGTAGTTATCTTTTTCCTCTTTTAATATGTTTTTTTCAATAAAACTAATGGTTCCTTCAACCTCGCCTGTAACAGAACTTATTGAAAGCCCCGCGTTCAGAGTATAAAATCCTGCCATTAATTTAGAGAAGTTTTCCTTGTTAAGATTAATTTCAAACTCTTTTTTTTCATATGGAGCAACATCAACCGTTTCTTCCAAATCAAAAAAGGGAGAACTAAACTCAACATTCAAATCTTCAAAATCAAAATTAACTTTGTTGTGAATGTAGATTTTTATTGAGCTTGATTCGGGGTCAATTGAGGAAGCACCCACTTCAAAAGCATCTTTAAGTTCAATCAAATTTACTGTAAAGCTTTCAGTTAACTCAGTTCTATCGCTTGCCTGAATGAAATAATTGAAACGCACGTGTCCGCTTAAAGAATAATCAAGCCTTGGTGAAATTTTTAATTCTACAACTTTTGAATCGCCTGAATTTATCTGAACAGGAGCTATCGATTCAAAGCCCTTCCCAAAGAAAGTGTAAAATGTAAATGAGTCGGATGGACCGTTATTTGTCACCTCAATTCTAAAAGTTGCAGAATCATTAAGACCTTTAATCATAACTTCATTGCTGCTTAATTTTTTCACATCAAGATCTATTGCCATGATTGGCTGAATAAGAAGTATTCCAAGAATAATAAATAAATACACCTTTTTCATAATAAAATTTCGGGGATTTTATATATAAACATTTCTATGTTTGAATTTTTAAATTAAAAACTTACAAATTTGAATGTTCACCATGCTCTTTTAAATTTTTCTCCAATTTCTTAACTTGCCCCTTCATATAATCAAGCATTTCTTTGAAAAATTCCGGATTTTTATCCATAATATTTTTTGTTTCTTTTGAGTATGCATTCATCTCACAGAGAGTATTTCCCATGTGGACATAAACCGTGGGGTCATCGGCGTGTCTGCTTTTTTGTACTTTTACAAGATTTGTGAAGTTTCTGTGCCCAAAAGTGTCTGTTTTCATTTCCAGTGCACAACTTTTTAATTTCTCGCAGAATTCATTGCTATCCTTACGGATTAGTTCTATCCCGTCATTATAAATTGTGAATGTAGTTAAATATCCCATTTGATTTCTATAAAGAAAATTCTTTATAAGTTTTATTGTAGTCTAAAATTTACTCTTATGCGCCCTCAAGGTCAAGGAAAGACTTCGCCTGACCTTAGAAACCGTCAGCCAATCCTGAAAGTTTGTCTTCAAATTCAGCAACCCTCTGTGAAATTATCCACTTTTCATAAATCCCTCTCCAAAGCTTCATTTTTGCTGAAGTTTCAAATTTTCCGTCATAATCTCTCACAAGTGAGGCCTTAACCTTCATAGTAACTGAGCCTTCGTTTGTTTTCATCTTCTTGCCCCCCTTGTTTATCTCTGTTTCGGATAACCCTCTCACATCAAAATCAGCCTTTACTTCAAATTCAAAATAATCAGTCACATATTTTGTTCCGGTCCACTTAAATTTTATATCCTTGGTTGGTCCGCCTATTTTTTCAGAGTATTCTGTCTCTTCAACGTCAAAACCAGCCTCCTCGGTGAGCCAGTTATAACAAAAGGCATAAAAATCTTTAAAGCTAAAAAATCCGCTATAAGAAACTTTGCTTGAGTACACCTCATCCTGCTCTGACATGTTTTAACTATGAATTTTTATTTTAAATATTCTTCTGTTGCAACAATATTTAAATAATTACCAAAAGTGAATTTAATATGGGAAAAAGGATGGGGCTTATGCCGGATGAAACTGAAAGGACTTTTGGCAAGGATGCACAAAGAAACAATATCATGGCTGCAAAACTTGTGACAGAAATCATTAAAACCACTCTTGGACCAAAGGGAATGGATAAAATGCTTGTAAGTCCGACAAATGAAATAATAGTTACGAATGACGGGGTGACCATTCTTGAAGAAATGCAAATTGAACACCCTGCTGCAAAAATGATGGTCGAAATTGCAAAAACGCAATGGAGAGAAGTGGGGGACGGAACAACAACTTCTGTTATGATTGCCGGAAAACTTCTTGAAAATTCTGAGAAACTCCTGGATAAAAGAATACACCCCACTATTATTGCAAAAGGATATAGGATTGCACAAAAAAAAGTTCATGAGATTTTGAATGAGATTTCTTTAAAGATAAGCCCTGAAAACTGGCAGGCCCTGAAAGAAATTGCAATGACTGCAATGACCGGTAAAGGCGCGGAAGAAGAAAAAGAAAAATTTTCAGATATAATTGTCAGTGCCGTAAAGAAGGTTAAGGTTAACGGGAAAGTTGACACCGAAGACATAAAAATAGAAAAAGTTGTTGGAGAAGGAATGAGCAACACTGAACTTGTTGAAGGAATAATAATAGGGAAGGAAAGAATCTCCAAAGAAATGCCTAAAAAAGTTGAGAACGCAAAAATTCTTGTTATAGATTTTCCGCTTGAACTAAAGACCCCCGAAATTGACACTAAGATTTCAATAACAAACCACATGGAGCTTCAGAATTTCCTTGATGAAGAGGAAAAATCAATAAAAAAAATGACTGAAAAAATAGCTTTAACCGGGGCAAATGTTCTTTTTTGCCAGAAAGGAATTGATGACTTTGCAAGGTATCTTCTTTCAAAAGAGGGAATTTATGCGACACGGAGGGTTTCAAGGTCAGACATAGAAAAAATATCAAGGGCAACGGGAGCTAGGATAATTTCAAACTTAAATGAAATAGATTCAAGCAAATTAGGGGGGGCCGAGGTAGTTGAGGAATTTAAAGAAAGCGGGGAATTCATGACTTATATCGGGGGCACACAAAAACAAAAAGCAGTCACTATTTTGGTTCACGGAGGAACAACCCATGTTGTTGATGAAATTGAAAAAGCTATTTTAAACGGACTCTTTGATGTTGTCAGCTCTCTTGAAACCGGGCTTGTTGTTCCTGGAGGGGGGGCAGTTGAAATGGAAATTTCAAAAAGGTTACGGGAATTTTGCCGGACACTTAAAGGGCGCGAGCAGCTTGCGGTTGAAGAATTTGCGAATGCGCTGGAGTTTATTCCCACAACCCTTGCTGAAAACGCCGGAATGGACCCTATTGATGTATTAACAGAATTAAAACAAAGACACGACGCTGGGGAGCAAAATGCTGGCCTGAATTTGTTTACAAATAAAGTTGAAAATGTTTTAACTTCAAAGATTATTGAGCCGGCAAAAATAAAATTTCAGGCAATAAACTCGGCAACTGATGTTGCGACAATGATTTTGAGAATTGATGACGTTATTGCTTCCAAACCTTCGAGAAAAGGAAATATGAACAGCATGGGAAGCCTCCCGGGATATATGGAAGGACTTAGTTAAATTTTATCCTTAAAATAATTCTTAACCAATTTTTCAAATTTACTTGCTTCCTCATCCTGATCGTAATCTATTGTATAACCCCAAAAATCAATTTTATCTTTCATTGGCTGGGCAAAAAATTTTGCTCCCATAAATGGCCTGTAACCCAAATGCTCGTGATTGTTTATTAATTCAATTCCTTCCCCCCTCAGATAGATTTCATCCCGATAATTATATTTAACCCCGTAAGCTTCCCGGTATAAATTATAAATATTCACAAGTTGTTCTTTTGTTAATTCTTCAGGCGGGACTTTAACAATAACTCCCATTCACAATCTCTCCAAAAAAACTTTTCTAAAATTGCCTTCAATTTGTTTTTCAACTTCCGTTTCAGGAATTTTCCATATTTTGGAAATTTTTTTTATTGACTCAGTTATGAAGGCAGGTTCATTTTCTTTTTCTTTAAACGGAGAGAGGTAAGGCGAATCCGTTTCGGTTAAAATTTTTTCCCTTGGAATTACCTGTGCCATTTTTTGAAAGTGTTCTGAGCGAACGATATTTGCCGGAATTGAAAAATAACATCCAAGTCCAATCCCTTTTTTAACAAGATTGAAACTCCCGGAAAAACAGTGGAGAATGACTTTTATTGATTTAAACTTTTCAAGAATTTCCAGAACTTCCCTTTCGGCTTTTCTTGAATGAATTATCACGGGAAAGTTTAGCTTTTTTGCCAACTTT
>JAHJRS010000022.1 GCA_018830845.1 Nanobdellota archaeon | reverse complement strand
CAGGCAAATCAATTAGTCTTTTGTGAATTCTCATTTCAAACCTGTCAAAGGTTGCGGTTCCGTCTCCGCACGGAGATTTTCTTGTAGTAACCTTTAACTTTTTTGTTGGAAGTGGAACTGGTCCTGAGATTACAATTCCTGAGTTTTTTGAAAGTTCTTTAATTGAATTGCAAATTTCATTAAGCATCCCTATGTCCGTTGAGTTTAGCTTGATTCTTACTTTTGCCATATTAGATTTATTCGAAAATGCTTTAAAAACCTTTTTGTGACCTTCGGCTCAGAATTCCATGAACTTTCTCTTTTCATTAATTCTTTTTAGAATATCAAAAACAAAAATTATTATGAATGTAGCTCCAATGGTTATCCCCCAATCAAGAAGTGTTATAGGAGTCGTTTCAAAAATTATATTCAAGGGTGTGTATATAACTGCCAGTGTAACTGCTATTGAAATTATTGAAGCGTATGCTAGCGGTTTGTTTGTGAAAATTGAACGGGTAAGTGTTCCTTTCCTGAAGCTTCTAAAATTGAAAGCACTTGCTATCTCCAAAAGGATTAGTGTTGCAAGAGCCGTTGTTCTTGCATACTCTGCATCCCCCCGAAGTACGTTGTATAAAATGAAGAAGACTAAGAGAGTCAATATGCACATGAGAAGACCATTGAAGGCTATAAGGGTAAGCAAATTTTTATTGAGAAGTTCTTTTTTCTTCATTGGTTTTTCTTCCATAATGTCTCTTGATGAAGGGTTAAATCCGAGAGTTATTGCCGGGAGATTGTCTGTCACAAGGTTCATGAGAAGTATTTGAAGTGCAAGCAAAAGAGGTATTGGCCATCCTAAAAAAGGAACTAAAAGCACCCCTAGGAAGAGTATAGCAAGTTCAGCGTAATTACAGGAAAGTTGAAAGCTTACGAACTTTTTCATGTTGTTAAAAGTTGTTCTGCCCTCTTTTATTGCATCAACTATTGTTGCAAAATTGTCATCTTTTAAAGTTAAATCTGCAACAGACCTTGAGACATCTGTACCTTTAATTCCCATTGCGACTCCTACGTGTGCTTCTTTTAATGCGGGGGCATCATTCACTCCATCCCCTGTCATGGTGACTACCTCCCCTTTTTCCTTTAGCATGCGCACAATTCTTATCTTGTGCTCTGGCCTTACTCTTGCAAAAATTGTGATTTCATCAATTATTTTTTTAAGCGTCTGGTCCTTCATTTCATCAAGCTCATGACCTTCCAATGTTTGACCCACCTGAAGTCCTATTTGTTTTGCAATTGCAATTGCGGTTTGGATATCATCCCCGGTAATCATCTTTACTTTTATCCCTGCTTTTTTGCATAAAAGAAGTGCATCTTTGACTTCATCTCTTGGAGGATCTTCCATTGCAACAATTCCCAAAAAAACCAAACCCTCTTCAGGTTTATCAAATCCTGATTCTTTGAAAGCAACACCCAATGTCCTAAATGAATTTGATGTTAACTTTGAATTTTCGCTCAATATAGCTTTTCTATCCCTCTCTAACATTCTAAAAATTTCTCCTTCTTTTATTATGTGGCTGCACTTTTCTAAAACAACTTCAAGTGCACCTTTTGAATAGACAGCCTTTTTTCCCCCTTCCTTTACAACAATAGTCATTTGTTTTCTTTCAGAACTAAAAGGAATTTCTTTTTCTGACTCTGCGCTAAAGTCTTCCTTAAAAATTCCCGCCTTTGCCGACATTATCAGGAGTGCCCCTTCTGTTGGATTTCCATTTGGTTTGTATTCTGAACCTCCCTGTATTTTGGAAATTTTTGAATCATTGCACAGAGTGCACGTTTTTAAAATTAAATTAAGCTCATTATGTTTTTTTGGGTCAATTTTTTTTTCATCAAGCATAAAATCTCCTTTTGATTTATAACCAACTCCTGTGATGGAGTATTCTCTTCTGGGGGTAATGACTTTTCTGACCGTCATTTCCCCTTTTGTGATTGTTCCAGTTTTGTCAGCGCAAACGACTGTTGTTTCTCCCAGGGCTTCTATTGCGGACATTCGGTTTACAATTGCATTTTTCTTTGCCATTTTGTATGCTCCCCCTGAAAGAGTTGTTATAAGAACCAGAGGGAGTCCCACGGGAAATGCTGCGACTGAAATTGCAATTACGAGGATAAAAATTTCAATCAGGTATTCTTCGGTAAGAGGTTCCTGAAGCAAGGCGACTGTTCCGGTCAAAACTGCAATTAAAATTGCAACAAAGGCCATTATTTTTGCAATTTGATTAATTTTTTTTTGCAGTGGAAGTTCTTTTTCAGCTGTTGAAATCATTCCTGCAATTTTTCCAAACTGAGTTTTCATGCCGGTATTCAAAACGACTGCCGTGCATTTTCCACTGACTAAAAAAGAACCCATGAAGAGTTTGTTTTCATCTGAAATATTTTTTTCATTTTTTGGAACAGATTTTTTCACTTCTTTTGATTCCCCCGTTAAAACTGACTCATCAAGGGATAAATCTGTCTGACTGACTAAAATACACTCGGCGGGAACTTTCTCACCGTTTCTCAATAAAATTAAATCGCCCGGGACAAGCTCGGAAGAGGGGATTTCTTTTTCCTTTCCGTCACGCACTACTGTCGTGATAGGCATAAGCATATTTTTTAGGGCATTTATTGCTTTTTCTGCCTTGAACTCCTGAATGAATCCTGCAGCAACCACCGCAAACACAACACCCAGTATGGCCCATGCTGTGAAAATTTTCCCTACAAAAAAAGAAAGAATCATTGCAACAAGCAGGAGGTAAATTACAAAATTTCCTTTTACTTGTCTCCAGATAATCTTGACCGAGGAAACTTTTCCGATGTCTTCAAGCTCATTTCTCCCATATTTTTCAAGCAATTTTTTTGCTTCTGTCTCTTTTAGCCCCTCTTCTTTTTTCATATTTTTTCTAGGAAAAGTCAACTTATAAATTTTGGTCAAATGGAACCAGAAAGAAAATTAATTTGATTCTTCAACTTCCTTATTGCTTGAGAGTCCCAGTGCTAAAAAGATTACATCAAGAACCCTTAACAAAAATTCTATTATAATTATAAACAAAATATAAATCCATATTTCTGAAAACATACTCGGAATTAAGGAAATATGACTCAGAATTTTTTGGGAGTCAAAAATACCCTGAACAATTGCAACAGTCATTAGTGTCAGAGGGATTAGTTTTGCAAGGTCCCTTGCAAGGTCCTTTTTGTAATATGCAGTCATTCTTATTGCTGCAACAATTGTTACCGAAATTACAAGGATGGTTTCAAGCCCAAGGTTATTTGTTAGGAGTATCAAGAATATTGTAAAAACCCCAAACCAAAGAAAAACTACAAAGGGCAAAATTACAATGTATTCAACAAAATAAAGGATGCCTCCTACAAGTTTGGAGAGGACAGAGCTTTCATACCGGTTGAATTTGGCAAGGTTTAACTCAAGAATATCTTTTTTTGCAATCCATCTGTAAAAATTCCATATAAATACCGCATAAATAACAACAAGAATTGACCATGAAAAGAGAATAAGAAAGCTTTGCATCCAGGAGGGGAGTTCTCTAAAGAGATCTCCAAAAAATCCAACAAAGGAAGGTCCAATTTCAGTTATCAAATTAGGACTTATTAAATCACCCATCCTATTCCGTGGGGAATAATGCTTTTAAATTTTACTTAGGAGCCAATTCAATGCTTAATTAAATTTAAATATCTCCTATTGTTTTCTTTATTATGATTGACATTAATCTTATAAGAGAGAGCCCGGAAAAAGTAAAAGAGAATATTAAGAAAAAATTTCAGGAGGCGAAGATTTCCCTTGTTGATGATGTTCTTAAGCTTGATAAAAAATGGAGAAAATTGAAGTATGATGAAGATGAACTTCGTTCTGAAAGAAATAAAATTTCAAAAAAAATTTCTGAAGAGTTAAAGAAAGGAAACAAAAAGGAATCTGAAAAGTTAAAATCAAAGGCCAAAAAAATACCCGGCGAAATTGATAATCTTGGAGCGAAAAGAAAAAAGTTTGAAGGTGAGATAAAAAAAATTTTAATGAAAATTCCCAATATCATTCATGAGTCCGTCTCTTTAGGGAAGGATGAAAGTGAAAACGTTGAAGTTAAAAAAATCGGGGAACCAAAAATCCCGGGCTATGAAATAATAAACCATGCAGAGCTTGCTGAGAAAATTAACGGCGTTGATTTTGAGAATGCAAGAAAAGTTTCTGGAAATGGATTTTATTATCTTAAAGGCGATTTATCAAAGTTGCATTCTGCATTGATAAACTTTGCAAGAGACTATATGGTGGAAAAGGGCTTTGATTTTGTGATTCCTCCTTTCATGATAAGAAGTGAAGTTGTCGACGGTGTAATGAGCTTTGAGGAAAAAGATAATATGATGTACAAAATTGAAGGCGAAGACCTTTACTTAATTGGCACCAGTGAACATTCATTGATTGGAATGTTTATGAGCAAAACTCTTAACGGAAAAAATTTGCCTTACAAAATTACGGGGGCTTCACCATGTTTTAGAAAAGAAGTTGGGGCACACGGAATTGAAGAGAAGGGGTTTTACCGGGTTCATCAATTTGAAAAACAGGAAATGATTGTTATTTGTAACCCTGAGGATTCTTATAAATGGTACAATGAAATGCTTGAACTTTCCCTTGGGATTTTTAAAGAGATTGGGATTCCGGTCAGAGTTTTAGAATGCTGCAGCGGGGACTTGGGGGATTTAAAAGCAAAGTCTGCCGACGTTGAAGCTTGGAGTCCAAGACAGAAAAAATATTTTGAAGTAGGGAGCTGTTCAAACCTTACTGATGCTCAGGCAAGAAGACTTGACATTCGCGCCGAAAAGAACGGGAAAATCTATTTCGTTCACACTTTGAACAATACTGTAATTGCTTCTCCCCGTGTTCTAATTGCACTTCTTGAGAATTTCCAGCAAAAAGATGGTTCAGTTGTAATACCCAAGGTTCTTCAGACTTATATGGGTGGAAAGAAGAAAATTAATTCTAAAAAGTTATAATTTCCATTCTTTGTAGAGCCTGTCAAAATGAAAATCCGCTTCTTCAACATAATGGTGGTAAAAAGAATCCGATTGGGGCAATTCTCCCGTGATGTTCTCAAAAAATTGCCTTAGTTCCGTATAAATTTTCCATTTTTCATTGTCAGGTTTTGATAAGATTTCCTCTTTTTTTGGAAGCTTCTCTCCAAAATGTTTATGAAAAAGTGCCTTTCCAGAGACTATGCTACCAAGGTCATTTTGTACATTCCTTATCTCATTTACAAATAAATCTTTCATCTTCTTAAAACACAAAAATTTTCGGCTTAAAAACCTTACTGTTCTCAAATCAGCCAAAAAAAAGGGGCAAAAAATCCGAAGATTTTTCACCCCAAGTGTCCAACCGAAGTTGAACTGAACACAAAGCATTTTGGGGTTTAATTAATTTTCTATTTTTTCAAATCCGGCTAATTTACCCAAATAAAAGAAGGGTTTGCAATTCACAAGATTTTTAAAAAGGTATTGCCTTATTTTATTTGAAAGAGGATGAAAGTTGCAATTAACGGACTTGGAAGGATTGGAAGGCTTGTTTTAAGGAATGGGTTGAATTTAGGATTAAATTTTGTGGCGTTTAATGACCTAACTGATACAAAAACTCTTGCTTATTTAATAAAATATGATTCGGTTTACGGAAAGCTTGATGAAAAAGTGGAGGCCGGTGAAGGATTTATAAAAATTGGTTCTAAAAAAATTCCTTTTTTTTCTGAAAAAAACCCAGAGAAACTTCCATGGAAAAAAATGGGGGTGGATGTAGTTATTGAGTCAACAGGTTTTTTTACAGATTATGAAGGGGCAATTAAGCATATAAAGGCGGGAGCAAAAAAAGTGGTGATTTCTGCTCCGTCAAAAAACCCTGACAGAACAATTGTTCCCGGCGTGAATGAAAGAGATATAAAAAAGAGTGATAAGATTTATTCCATGGCAAGTTGCACAACAAACGGTCTTGCACCGGTTGCAAAAGTTCTTGACGAAGTTTATGGAATAAAAAAAGGTTTTCTAACTACTATTCATGCTTACACTTCTTCACAAAAGATAGTTGACGGACCGGACAAAAAGTTAAGGCGCGGAAGGGCAGGGGCAGTCAATATTGTCCCGACAACGTCGGGAGCAACAAAAGCGGTTGCGGAAGTTATACCTAAATTAAAGGGAAAAATTGACGGGCTTGCTATAAGGGTTCCGGTTCCATCAGGAAGCATTGTGGACTTTGTGGCTGAGCTTGAAAAGGCACCTAAGGATAAAAAAGAATTAAATTCTGTTTTTAAAAAGGCCGCTGATGGGAGGTTAAAAGGAATTCTGGAATATAGCGAGGAGGAACTTGTTTCAACTGACATTATTGGAAATACCCATTCTTCAATTGTTGATGGCCTCTCCACAATGGTTCTTGGAAATACCGTCAAAGTTTTAGCATGGTATGACAATGAATATGGGTACTCGCACAGGCTCGCCGAATTTGTAAAAAAACTTTCCAAGTTCATCTGATTATATGGGAATGAAATCACTAGAATATGCAAGTGTTAAAGACAGAATCGTATTGCTAAGGTCGGACTTTAATTCGGGAGTTGTTGATGGGAAAGTTCTTATTTCTGAAAGAATAAAAGAAGGTTCGCAAACAATTAAACTGCTAAAGAAAAAAGGAGCAAAAGTTGTGGTGATTGCCCATCAGGGAAGACCGGGAAGCAAAGATTTCACTTCATTAAAGCAGCATGCAAATTTAATAAATAAATTGGTTAAAATTAAATTTGTTCCGGATATTTTCGGAAAAGTCGCCGAAAACGAAATTAAAAATCTTAAAAGCGGGCAGGCAATTCTTCTTGAAAATGTAAGAACTCTTAAGAGTGAATTCAGAAGAAGAAAAAGCAAATTTGTGAAAAGGCTTTCTTCATGGTGCGACATTTATGTAAATGACGCATTTTCTGTTTCACATAGAGGACAGGCTTCAATAGTTGGTTTTCCAAAATACATGGAAAGTTACGCCGGACCTCTTCTTGAAAAAGAAGTTGAGGCATTAAAAAAAAGAAGTCTTAAAAATCGTCTTTATATTTTAAGCGGTGCAAAACCGGATGATAACATTTTGCTTATTAAAAAAAATAAAGTTCTGACGGGGGGGCTTTTTGGACCAATGTGCCTTGTCGCCCTCGGTAAAAAACTCGGGGAGGAGGAAAAATACATGGAGCAAAACATAAAAAATTACCATAAAACATTAAAAAAATTAAGAAAAAAATTAAGAAAAGCCGGAAACCTTGTTAAAAATCCTGTTGACTTTGCAGTTAGGATTAAGGGCAAGGTAAAAAACATTAATGTTAAGGATTTCCCTCTTGAATATCATGCATATGATGTGGGGGAAAAAACAATAAAAAATTATATTGAAGAAATAAAAAAAGCGGATTCAATTTACATGAAAGGTCCTCTTGGATATTACTTTGAAAGGCCTTTTTTAAGGGGAACAACTGAAATTTTGAAAGCTATTTCAAAAAGCAAAGCATATTCTCTTCTCGGAGGAGGGGATTTAAGTGAGGCAATTGAAATGTCAAAAATTTCAAAAAAAGGTTTTGGGCACATAAGTTTGTCCGGGGGAGCATTGCTTGATTATGTTGCGGGAAAAAAACTCCCGGGTCTTAAGGCATTAGGATTCTACAGGAAATAAATTTTTATAAAGAGGTAGGATTTTATACAGAAATGAGTTTTTTTGGAGGCGTGAAAAAATTTATTCTAAATCCTGTAATCATAGGATTGCTTGCATCTTTTCCCCTTAAAGATTATCTTGCTCCAAAAATACCCAATGAAATTTTAAATAAAAAACATGTTCTGGCTCTTATAACCGAATATGATCCTCCAAGAGTAACTGAAGGAATGGAAAAAATGTTTGAGGAGGATTTTTCTGACCTTCCGAATTATAATATTTACTCTAAAAGATCAAAAAGTATAGAAGAAATATTATATAACTTAAGAATTTCTTCAAGACTTCGTCCACTTGACGGGCTCATTCTTGCTTACCATGGAGAAAAATATTCAATGCGGGTGAATGAATTTGATTTTATAGACACTTCAAATGTGAAAAAAATTTTTGAAGGATATTCAGACTCGTTCTCAAAAGATGCAGTTATAATTTTATATTCCTGCTCCACGGGATCCGGGGAGGACAATATTGCAAGGAGAATTTCAGAAATTTTAAAAAGGGAT
>JAHJRS010000021.1 GCA_018830845.1 Nanobdellota archaeon | reverse complement strand
TACTCTTTTTTTAACAAATCAAAATAGAAAAATGTTTTTTATCAAACGCCATTCATCCATCAGCTAAAGCAAATGGATTTCTGGCTAACCTTTTAAAATAAGATTCAGAGCATCACTTTTGTCTTTAAGGTTTTCTTTAGCTTTAACTATATTAAGTATCCTGTTTGCATTCTCATCAATATCTATTATTGCCTTTACCATTTTATTATTTCACATTAATATGATGTTAATGTGGGTTTATAAACTTCCCTCCCAATTCATCCAATTATAACCATCATTGGAATGAGTTTTGCAACTTTTTTTGAAATTCCAAGTTCGTCGACAATTTTTACAACCTCATCAATATCCTTGTAAACCTCCGGGGACTCTTCTGAAATCAACCTCTCACTTGAAGAACGTATTAAAATTTTTTTTGAAAGAAGCTTATTTTTTGTGTCCCTGCCTTTTATTGATTTTATCGCCGAGGTTCGTGACATTTTTCTTCCCGCCCCGTGAACCGATGAACCAAATGCAATTTCCTCTGATTTTTTTGTCCCGACCATAACATACGATGCTGTTCCCATAGAACCGGGAATTAAAACGGGCTGCCCAACGTGGCGGTATTTTTTTGGAACTTCTTTTCTTTCCTTTCCATATGCCCTTGTCGCACCCTTCCTGTGAACGCAAACTTTTGCTTTTTTTCCGTCAACAATGTATTCCTCAATTTTTGCAATATTATGGCACACTTCATACAAAAATTCAATTTTGGAATTTGGAAAAAAACTTTTGAAAACCTCCCTTAACCAGAATGTAATAATCTGCTTATTTGCAAATGCAAAGTTTGCTGCTGCGGCCATCGCAGACAAATATTCTTTTCCAAGTTTTGAATTTACAGGCGCACAAACTAACTCTCTGTCAGGAAGGCTTTCAGTTCCGTATTCTTCTTCCATTTTTTTAATGTAGTCAGATGCAACCTGATGACCAAGACCACGCGAACCGCAGTGAATTAAAATTACAATCTGATTTTTTTTAAGTCCGTAAACTTCGGCTGTTTTTTTGTCAAAAATTTCCTCAACTGACAAAACGTCAAGAAAATGATTCCCGGCACCTATTGTTCCAAGCTGTCCTATCCCTCTTTTTTTCGCGCGCTCTGAAACCAGTTTTGCATTTGCTCCTTTCATGCATCCTTCCTCTTCACAAAGCAAATAATCTTCTTTTACTCCGTAGCCCTTTTCAACAAGATATTTTGAGCCTCCTTCTAAAATTCTGTCAAGTTCAGGATAAGTAATCTGAAAAGGGCTTCCCCTCCCCAAACCTGAAGGAATTTTTTTGTGAATTGCATCCGCAAGTTTTTCTTCTTTTTTTTCCAAATCTTTTTTTGTCAAGTTTGTTTTCAATAAAAGAACTCCGCAATTAATATCATACCCTACTCCGCCCGGAGAAACAACTCCTTTTTTTAGGTCAAACGCGGCGACTCCACCTATCGGAAATCCATAACCTCTGTGGCAGTCCGGAAGCGCAATTGATTTTCCGACAATTCCGGGAAGCCGTGCAACATTTTTCACCTGCTCAATAGTCTTATCATCTTTTACCAAATCAAAAAGCTCCTTGCTTGCATAAACAACTCCGGGAACATTCATCCCGTTTTCCATTGGGATAATATTTTCATATTTTTTCATAATGAAACTTGGAGAAAACAATTTAAATAGTTAATTCCCGAATTAGCAAAATGGAAAAGAAGGTTAATTGGGTTTTGGCACTTGTAATGTCTGCTGTTTTCGGCTCTCTTGGAGTTGACAGATTCATCATGGGAAAGGTCGGAACCGGAATATTGAAATTAATCACTCTTGGCGGCCTGGGAGTATGGTGGCTTATTGATTTAATTTTGATTGCAACAAAGCACAAATTTAAGGGTGTAATCTGGGTTGAGTAATTTTCAGGAAAAATTACAAATTGCGCCTCTTTATAATTAAATATCCAGAACTACCTGAAGAACCCACTTGTTTTTTATCTTTTTAACAAACATTTCGTTGTAAGTCACGGCTTTTATATGGGACTCAATTTTGTAATCCTGAGCCGGACCCCCTAAAAAAGTCGCACTCAAAGAAAACTTTTTTTTGTCAATTTTCAAATTTGCAACTTTTGAAGGAACAAAATTTTTCGAATCAATTAAAAACAAAATCTCCTCAATAAAGTTATAAAGCAAACTTTCAAAATCCCTTCCTGAAATTTTTACTGAAAATTTTTTTTCCTCTTTTATTTTTCCATCAAACAAAAACTTTGAAACGGCAAGAACTGAATTTGAAAACGCCCCTTCAAGAGTGTCTGAGTATGCCCTGAATTTAACATCAGCAGTGTGAGAGAGAAATTTGAATTTCATAATTAATAGCAAAAGATTTTTATTTTTCTCGGGGAATAAAGGGTCTCGTTTGAAAAAACGAGCGACTCAGATGAATAAACTTCGCCTTCCACGCTCTCTTCAAGAAGGCACACACTTCCAAGGGAACAAACATAAAGATGACAGCCAACATTTAAAAGCGAATTCTCAGAAATAAAATCTTTTATGTTTGACGGAAATGAAGGCTCATCTGAATTTGACGGAAGGCTTAATGACAAAATTTCATTTCTAAATACGGGCTCAGATTCAATACCTTTTAACAGGGTTATACTCGTTCTTTCAACTGCACTCATGCCCTCATTTGACCTTTCAACCTGCCCAATAAAAACCAAAAGAAAAGCCAAAAGCAAAGCTATTGCCATAAACGATTCAACAACCCTTATCCATCCTCCTTTGTCCATTTTACCAGAGTTTCACCCTCAAAATCCCGACCTCATTTTGAGCGCCGGATGAGAGGTAATAAATTTTTAATTCTTCAGCATAAACTTCAGTGCTTGAGTCTCTTTTTATTTCGCCAATTGTGGTTCCATTGCTGTAAATAAAATACAAATCAAAATCATCTGATGAAAAAACGTTAAGCTCCTCTTTCAGAGAGTTATAATTTGCAGAAAATTCATCCATTAATGAGATTATGCTTTTTTCTGTTATGGCTCTTTCAAGGGATGTACTATCAGGAATGGTTTCAATGCAACCTGCATCTAAAAAAGGGTTTGGGTTTACAATTAAATCAGAATAATAAACTTTTATTCTGCTTGCCCCCTCTTCAACAAAAATGTATCCGCCGGACACCGAAGAACTTATTGAACTTCCCTCGCCAAATGCAACCGATTCGGCTCCCGGAATAATAACCGGAATCTCCATTTGAATGCACCCTGAAAGAGACCCGTTTACCCTAAAAACCCAAACATCAGAAGTCAGATTTGTCAAAACATTTTCTTTTAACAAGTCAAACGAATTTGACTTTGAGCTTTCCCTTGCAATGTATGGTGAAACGATAAGATAAATGAAAAAAATGGAAATAATAAAAATTATAAAAGATAAAACCATCCCTACCTGAGAACCTTTTTTCCCTATTTTTTTCATTTTACTGCCCAAACAGAAGGTTTGCAACTGTTGAGATAATAAAAGACAAAAACATAAGAGAAAAAGAGTGTTTTATCCCTGCTTTAAAATTTCCCTCTGAAAGTTTTCCGATGGTGAGCCCCGTGAAAAAACCCTGCACCAAAATAAGATACAAAAACGCATTTGCAATTTCTGTTTGAGCGGTTGCAACATCCACCACGCCTGCACCCGAGCCAAATCCGAGCGTTCCCCCTACACTGCCTATTCCTGAAACCATCGGCACAACCTGAAACTGCATAACAATAATAATAATTATGAAAACAAGGAAAATAAGGTAACCCTGGCTAACCAATGATGAAATTGATGACTTTCTTTCTTTTTTTAGTTTGTCAGTCATGCTTACCGCGCCTGCAACTGCATCAAGAATTTCACCGATGTCCCCCCCTGCCCTTTCAGCCTGTCCTATAAGGGTAAGTGACCTTGAAATTGAATTGTTTTTTGCGTCTTTTGCAAAAGTCTGAAGTGCGAAATTTAATGGAATCCCAAGAGAGATTTGATTTGCAAGTTTTTTTACATGAGGGCTGAGAGCCCCATAATTTTTGTCAGCCATATTCACAATACTTTTA
>JAHJRS010000020.1 GCA_018830845.1 Nanobdellota archaeon | reverse complement strand
ATTTTCATCTCTTAGTGAGGATTTGAGTTCTTTTTTGTATGAATCAATAAAACGTTTTGATTCCAGAATTAGGTCTTCCTGCTTGCTAGTTTGTTCGGGCCTCTTTGCTTCAAACGTTCCTTCTTCAGGTTCTGCTGTAAAATCTACCTCATCCATGTAAATAGAATAAGTGCTCTGTTTATAAAAATAATTATGAACTAATTAGTAGTTTTGGAGTTTAGAGAATTTTCAATCAAAGAAGTTTTGAAAATTATTTTTTATATCCTTTAAGAATCTGTTTTATGTTTTTTAGGAGGCTTGTCATGGAATCTTCAAGCTGCTGCTTGTTTTTTGTTCCTGTGCATACAAGTTTTCCGTTTGAAAATAATAAGAAAGTTGCATTTGAGTCCTCAAGTTTGTAAACAAGGCCCGGGAACTGCTCTGGTTCATATTCAGTGTTTTCCATTTCAAGGGCAAGGTAGTTTAAATTAAGCTGAAGATTAATTGTACCCGAGGCAACTATGTTTTGAACTGTAATTTTAGGTTTTATTGTGATTTTTACATTCACTTTTTTTAACTGCTTTATTACTTCGTCAATTACTTTTCTTACCTGAGGAAGGGATTTTGTTCCAGTGCAAACAAGGTTTCCTGAAGAAAAAACAAGGACTGCTGACTTAGGGTCTTTTATCCTCAGGACTAATCCCGGAAAAGTTTCAGGATTATATTCAGTATTTGGTTGTGTTCTTGCAAGTTTCGTTAGAGGAATTGGCTTTTCAAGAGATGTTGTTGCAACAATATTTTGAATTTTATATTCAGAGTTTTTTTTAGATTTACCAGAAGATTTTTTTGAAGGCCCTTTCTTTTTTGCTGCCATTCATTTTTAAAGAAAAAAGGGGTTTATAAAGGTTTTCTGAGGGGTACATTGTTAAGTTAAAGGTTGGTAAATCTCCTTTTTCAAAAATATGAATTATAAGAAAATATTTAAATAGTTCTTTTGTGTGTTTTTATTAGAGGTAAAAGGAAAAAAAAGATTAAAATTGATATTCAACAATCCTGTTGTTGTTTGTTTCATTTGTAAAATTTCAATGGTTAAATCTCCCCTTTTATCTCATTTATATTTTTATTAAAATTCTCCAGTGGAAATATACTCAAAGAGACCTCAATTTCCAGTATAAAAAGATTTAAATATTGGCGAATCTTGGTAATTCTGAAATTTTACGAATGAGAATAAATTCTTATTCTATTGGAAATTTGAAAAATTAAAAATGGAGAGTGATAGTTTCACTAATTTTGAAAAAGAACATAGTCACATAGTGTCCACTATCTCACGAAGTATCTTAGAAAGAGATTACAATAATACAATATTAGATAATCAAATTCGTTTAAATACTTTGTGGAAAAGTGTAACCCACAGAGTTAACGGAGGTGAAAAAACAAAATGACTACAAATATTAGAAAACATATTCCAACAAGCCACGAATTAACTTGTAGAGATTCTATGAAAAGGGAAGACCTACATATTGATTTAGGTTTGAAAGAATTTTCTTTTATCAAAATGTTCTTTGATGAGGAAATTACTTCTAAAGAATTTGATAAAGTTTTATTAAAAAAGGATTTTAGAAAGTTTTGTTCAGATAATAAAAATATGAAGGGAATTTTTTATCCTCAATTTACACAGAATAAAACTCTTTCAGAAAAAGAAATAGAAGTTATAAATTATGTCCAAGATATTGAAGAAAGCGATATAAGATTAATGCATTTTATCAAATGTGAAAGTCTTGATGACTTCAAGATAAGGATTAATCATTTTTTAGAAAAGAATCAAGGTAAAAGAATTATTCCTGTTTTAGATATTAGCTTTAAGACTAATAAAGGATTAATCCTATTAGGAGAAAAAGCAAAATATATTTCTGAAAGATTTAATGAATGTATTGTAAAATATTCTAATTGGAAAAATTATGATTTGTCTTGGGAAATAGTTTCTTCACTATTTGAAGAAATAGATTGGTATGTTTTTGGATTACCCATAAATGAAAATGGAGGATTTACAATGATTATATATTCTCTTCTTATAGGGGCTAATGGAACTTGTCACAGATTATATCGTGGAGGAGGAAATGGAAAACCAAACCCTCCTTTATTTTTAAATTCAGATATGAGTTTGAGAACAATAGAAAAAAGCGATATGGGGTTAGCTAAATATGGTTCAAAAGATAGAATAAAACTAATCGTTGAAGATGGAAGAAAATCTTATTTGCCAAAATTTGCAAAATGGGACAGGGTTGTTCAAGCAAATATTTTTTGCAAACTTAATCAAAATATTAATGATTTAAAAAATGTAAAAAGTATTGAATATGCTGTTAAATATTTTAGCAAGTAAAGGCTCTTTCAAATTTGGATTTAATTTCCAATAATTTCTTTTAAAGAGGAAGGTTGTTCTTTCCTCTATTTCCTTTTTTTGTTTTCTATTTATTTT
>JAHJRS010000019.1 GCA_018830845.1 Nanobdellota archaeon | reverse complement strand
CTCTTCTTTTATCTTAAGGCTTTCAATTTCAGAGTTAACTTTAAGATTTTTTTCATAAATTTTTTCCCTTTCTTTTTTAGTTTGTGCAATAACTGATTCAATTTCCAAAAGTTTTTTCTCATCAAAGTCAAGATTTTTAAAGTTTTGAATTTCCTTTTTAATTTCCTGTATTATTTTTTCATTTTTTGAAATGTTTTCTTTTTTTGAATAGTGTACGATTTTTGATTTTGCAATTTCCTGTTTTATTTCATTTTTCTCATCTATCTTTCTGGAAATATCCCCCTTTTCCTTTTCTTTAATCTTTCTTGCTTCTGATTTTTCTTTAAGGTCCTCTTCTAGAATTATTGTTGATTTTTTCATTTCTTCAAGGTCAAGTTCCTTTTTTAGGATGCCTTTTTTGTCATCCTCAAGGCTGTAAGTAATCCCTTCCATAAGCCTTTTTTCTTCCCTAAGCTTAAGCCTTAAAACGGAGGCATTTTCAAGAATTGTTTTGTATTTATCTATTCCAAAAACGTGACGCAGAGTATTTAGTCTAACTTCAGGATCTTCAAGAATTATTTCTTTCATTGCTTCCTGGGGAGTATAAACTGTAAATTTATAGAGAAGATTTTGCTTTTTTGAAAATTCTGAAGGATACTTAAGAATTTCAAGAATCCTTTGCTTTAGTTCTGTTACCGCAAGCTCTTCTTTTTTTCCATCAACAGTTATTGAAGAATTTCCCTGCGAGATAGTTTTTCCCCTCTTGAGAGTTCTCTCAACAAGAATGTCCTTTCCATCAACTTCAAAAAGGAGAGTTACTCCTCCTTCCTTTGCACCATTTCTTAAAAGTGCGGAACCCTTTTGCCCCGGTTGAAGCCCAAAAAGTCCAAACTCAATTCCAAGAAGCACGGAAGTTTTACCTGAACCAATATCTCCGGATAAAAGAGTTGACCCTTCTCCTAATTTCACTTCTTCATGTTCATAGCTTCTTATATTGTCCAAAATTATTTTTTTTATTATCATTCTATATCTAAAATTTTTTTTGATTCCTCTAAAAGCCGGGCATTAAATGAATCAATAGTTTCACCCTCCTGCTTTTCAATCGAAAGAGTTCCCATCAACTGGGGAATAAACTTATTGAATTTTGAAGGGTTTTCACTCGAATATTTTTTAAGAGCTTCCTCTTCAAGGTTTTCCTTGTTTTTTATTTCAATGTCCAGGTGCACTTCGCTTGTTTTCAAATCATGAGTGTTCTTCAAAAAAAAATAAGCCCCATTTTCAAAGCAAAAGTTTTCTATTTTTTCAAAGTTTATGTCTGAAGTTTTTTGATTTCCCAGTTCCCCAGAAACTCTCAAAAGAACAAGCTTGTCTTTAAGGTTCTTTTTTCCAAGTTCATTTAATATTTCCTGGGTTGCAGTTAGGGCATTTTTTATTTCAAATTCAATACTAAGGATGTCTTTTATTTTTATTTCAATTTTTTCAAAAGGGTCTCCAAGTTCAGTGTCAATAATGTAAAAGCTTCCGGTTTCAACTGTTTCAAGTTCACTGAAGTTATTCGGAAAGACAGGTCCAGGGTAAACCAGATTTTTATACCTAAAGTCAACATGAATGTGCCCCAGCGCATAATAATTCGCCTCCGGGAGACTGTCGGCTTCAACGCATTCAATCGGAAGAACTCCTCTTACCTTGTCCATGGTTGTATGAAGCATTAAAATTTTAAACATTCCGGGAGCTTCATTAAGTTTTAATTTTTTTATGTCAGAAACTTCAAGACCCGACTTTTTTCCGGGGTACCCGTAAATTGCAACTCCCTCATGAATGGTGGGTGACAGAATTATTACATCTTCCTTAAACTCGGCATCAAAAACATTTCTGCAAAATCCGGCCTTCTCCAAAACATCAAGAAAAGTTTTTCCTGAAACCGAGTAGTCATGAGAACCTGCGATTATAAAAACCGGAATTTTTGCCTCTTTTAATTTTTTAAATTCCGCGAATGTTTCTTTAAGAGTTTCAATCGGGGGATAAGCCGAATCAAATAAATCCCCGGCTATTAAAACAAAATCCACTTTTCTTTCTATGCAGGTTTCAATTACTTTTTGAAAGGCCATAAAGTTCAAATCCTGCATTGGACCTTGTCTCCATCCTCCTAAATGAACGTCAGCAAAATGTGCGAAATTTACCATTTTTATTTATATATTCTGAAAAAAGAAGAGGTATATAAATATAATTGGGAATGAGTGGAGTTCCGACTTAAACCTTTTTAAACTCCTCCTTTTTGTTATAAAAATGGAAGCATTTCGGTTTAATTCAAAACTTATTGGCGAATCAAAAATCAATGAAAGTACAAAGGTCCTTTATTTTGAGGTTCCGGAAAATTTTGAGTTTTCTGCAGGGCAGTATGTAATGATGGCATTTTACAAAGATGGAAGGCGAATTTTGCGTTCATATTCAATTTTTTCGTCCCCATCTGAAAAGGGAAAAATTTCAATTTTTTTTAAGAAGGTTGAGGGGGGTTATGCCTCAAATTTTTTATTTAATATGAAAATCGGAGAACAAATTGAGATGAAAGGCCCACTTGGAAATTTCACGGTTCGGAACCCCTCAAAAGATATTTTTTTAATTTCAAGCGGAACAGGGTTTGGGCCTTTCAAAAGCATGATTAAAAACATGTCGGAAAAAAAATCGCCTCAAAAAATTTATCTTGCGAGGGGATTCAAAAATGAAACAGATTTGTGTTCTGAGGAAGAATTAAGGGAAATCTCTTTATCTGGAAATTTAAAATATTTTAATGTTTTAAGCCGGCCAACAGATGAAGGGTATATCTACAAAGGGCATGTTCAGGATTTCCTTGATAAATTTATTCCGGAAGGTTTTAATGGAGATTTCTATATCTGCGGGCTCAAAGAGATGGTTTTTGAGGTTAGGGAAAAGCTTGGGAAAATGGGAATTGCCTCCCAAAGAATTTTCTTTGAGCGTTATGATTAATCTTTTATACCCCCAAGAACTGATATATTTATGAAAAGAGCCTATATACTCCATGGCTGGGGGGCCGATTCAAGCACTCCCTGGATAGTGTGGGCTGAGGAAGAACTCAGGAAAAAGGGCTTTGAAGTTCATTCATTTGACATGCCAAATACGGATGAGCCAAAAATTGAAGATTGGGTAAAATATATTGAAGAAAATGCTCCAAAAATTGATGAAAATACTTATTTTATCGGTCACAGCATTGGAGCTCAGACAATAATGAGGTTTCTTGAAAAAAGTCACAAGCATATTAAGGTTGGAGGTTGCGTTTTTATTGCGCCCTGGTTGGACTTAATTGGCCTTGGTTCTGAAGAGTTAAAAATTGCCCACCCTTGGTTGAATAATAAGATAAATCCTGAAAGGGTACTCGACCACACCGGAAAAATAACCTGTATTTTCTCAACAAATGACCCTTATGTTTCACCAAAAGAGTGGAAAAAATTTGAAGAAGATTTTGGTGCAAAAGTTATAATAAAAAAAGATTTCGGGCATTTTGAAGAGACCAAGATAATCCCGGAGATTCTTGAAAACATTAAATAGCCAATTCCCAAACTTCTAACTTTTCAAAGAACAATTTTTTCTCGCTGAGAAGATTTTTATTGTAATCTCCACAATCAATTCCTTTTGTTAAAGAAGAAATTAAGAGAAATATTTTTCCTTTTTCCGTTAAGTGATTTTTTGCGTCTCCGAGAAAACGGTTTATTATTTCAGAGCCATGCTTTCCCCCGGTTGTTATGATGGAAGACTCATTATCTTCATCCTTGTCGTGCGGGAGGTATGGGGGATTAAAAACAATTAAATCAAACTTTCCGTAAATATTTGAAAATAAGTTCGATTTAACAGCATTAAAACCCTTCTTTTTTAAATTTTTTACAGCCACTCCATTTATGTCTGCACCAATTAGATTCTTAAAACCTCTATTATGCAAGAATTCCAGAATGTATCCGGAGCCAAAACCCATCTCTAAAATCTTTAAGTTTTTTCTCTCAATTTTTTTTTCAACTGTTTCACAGAGCAAGTAGGTGTCATCCGATGGTTCGTAAATCATTAAATTTATCCGAATAGGCTGTTAATAAAATTTATGAGTTCTGACCTGAACAAAAAAACCATAGCAAGAATTCCCATCAATACTGCAAGAACTATTATTAAGACAACTGTTACCGTCTTTCCGCGAAGTTTTGAAATTTTATCCTGAGAACTGTAGCTTGAAACCTTCTGAACAATTTTTTTTGGCATTTCCCGGGTTGCTCCTCCTCCCATTTCTGGGGCCCTTGTTGTTTCTGTCTTTGAATACATTTTTTCTTTTTGGGAAACAACATCTTTTTTTTCATCCTGCTTCTCTTCCTCTTTTTTTTCAATTCCCTGGTTTTTTGAAAAAACTTCAGCCTCGGAAGTTCCCCTTTGAAGATAAAGATAAGCCTTTGCAGCGTCTTCAATTTCTTCTTTTTTGTAACCTGCCTGATAAAAACTCATCATAGCATCTTTTAATGTTTGCCCTCTTTCAATTGCGGCTTTGATGCCTCCAAGAATCTCCTGATTAGTGAGTAAGTACTCATCCTCTTTTACCATTCATTATACAAGAATTTGACGTTTAAAAATTTGTCCTTAGGGGTTTGGGTTAGAATTTTTGCATTAGATTTAGACTTCCAAGACATCCCCGTTTTTCATCAGGTGAGAAGTTTTTCCTGGCTTGTAGCCAAATTCCTCTCCCAAATCTATCAAGGGCTCCTCCTGCTCTTGAGACCCATGTGCGGGAATTAGGTGTTCTGGGTTTAACATTGAAATCATTTCCCTCATATCTTCTCTGCTCCCGTGTCCGTGAACGTGAACATCAACTTGAAGTTTAACCCCCATTTTTCTTAGTTTTTCATCAAGCCTTTTTCTTGATTCAATATTAACTTCAGCGGGAATAACACTTGATGAAAAAATCAAATTATCCCCCTCTATAAATTGAAAAGGGGTGTCTCCTTTTGAGATTCTATCAAGAATTGAATTTTGTTCTCCCTGGTGTCCTGTGCAGACAATTAGATATTTTTCACGGTTTGCTTGAGCCCTTTTTAAAAAAGAATTAACTTGATTTCGATATTTCATAACTCTTATCTTGTTTTTGAAAGGACACTTTCCAACTTTTATTGCGCAGTCAACATATTTTGCAAGACTTCTTCCCAAAAAAACTATTTCCCTTCTTGTCCTTTTACCAACATTAACAATATTGTTTAATCTTTCAATGTGACTTGAGAAGGTGGTTACAAAAAGGGCATTTTTTCCAATGTTAATTTTTGAGAAAGCATCTTCTAAGAGATGCTCCGCAATTTTTTCCCCTCCTGGCTTTCTTTCCGTTCTTGAATAAAGGGCATCCATAACAAGCGCCTTTACTTTTTCTTTTCCTATTTCTTTTATTTTTTTGTAATTTGGGGGCATGCCAAGTGTTGGATGATTATCAAACTTCAGGTCAAGCGCGTAAAAAAAAGTTCCTTCTTTAGTATGAATTGCAACATACGCACAGTCAATTGTTGAGTGGGTTGCATGAACAAATTCGGCAGTAACTCCGTCGCTGTTTTTTATTTTGTGGGTTGAATTTGGACTCACAATGTTCATTCTGTTGTTTACTCTTACTTTTGAGTCTTCAACCAAAGATTCAAGAACTTTCATTGTAAAGGGCGTTCCAAAAACCGGGACTCCTGGGTATCTGTTTATTAAAAAAGGAAGTCCTCCAACATGGTCAAGGTGAGCGTGTGAAAGAAATATTGCTTTTACTTTATCCCTCCATTTAAGCTTGTCAAGAATTCTGTCATCAGGTACCCCCCCAACCCTTCTTAATCCCGGAAGGCTGTAACCAATTTTTTCAGTCTCCTGAAGTTCAATGATTCCCGGAAGGAAAAAACCACAGTCAAAGATGAAAACATCTTCGCCTACTTTGACGGCTGTCATATTTTTTCCAACTTCTTCAAATCCCCCAACCGTGCAAATCTCCATTTTATAGGGAAATCAGGAAATTTTAGTTTAAAATGGTTTCTCCCTAAAAATTATAAATGCCCGAATCCTTTTTTTTGTATGAAAGCGCTCATTCCATCTCACAGGGAGAAAAGGAGATACCTTTTTTTGGAGGGCAAAAACCTCAAAAAGAATGTCCCATCGGCAATAAAAGAATTTGTGGGGATTTTAGGGTTGAGTGAAGCAGCCCCGGTATGGATAAAAGAAAATATAATTTCTGTTAATAGAAAATCCCTTGATAAGGTTAAGGCTTCTTTTGCATTATTTAAAGAGAAAATAAATGTTAAAAAAGTTTCAGGAACTCTCAAGGGTCTTGGGTTTTAATTTTTTAGTTCATTCCAAAAGAAAAAATAATCCCTGTATTCTGTTTTTAATTTAAATTTTTTCACCCCGAAAATTTCTTTGAATTTTTCCAGTTTTTTCCCATGCAAGATGCTTTTTAATTTTTCAAGTTCGTCTACAATAAGAGTTTTATAAATTCCTTTTTTTAGCCTTTCTTTTATGCTTTTAAGAGGTAACTCTTTTTTTGATTTGAGAGCTAATTCATCTTTTGAAAAATACTTTGCTTCAAAAAAATTTTCTTTTTCAGAAGGGAAAAGAAGAAAGTATACCCCCTTTAATTGGGTATTTTTTAATATATATCCCTCCAAGTCTTTCATTAAAATTAAAACAAAACTCCTTTTATAAAATTTACTTAACCGGCTTCATTTCTTTCCAGGCAAGTTCAAACATCTGTTCAAGAGCTGCGGCGAAGAATTCTGTGCTTATCCAAACACCGACGTCATAGTTTGGATGGAATTTTTCATCATCAAGGAGCATAAACATAACTTGATTTGAATCGATTATTGTAAACCTTGCTTTAAAGTTGTCAAGGCTTCTGACCTCCGCAACCTTCTTCAAATCTCTTGCAACATGAATATTATTTTTATCAATCGGAGCAGCAATTCTTATTTTAACCCCTCTTTTTTTGACCTTTTCAAAACTACCCATCAAAGCTTCAAGTTTTCTGTTCAGGCCTTCCGAAGTTGTAACAATTGTGATTGTTTTTTCAGCATCTCTTACCATCATGTCAAGGTGATTGTAAAGATTTTGCCTTCCTTTAAGGCTTCCTGACAAGTCTGAAGGTTCAACAAATTTTATCCCCTTAGTAAACAATCCGGTTAATTCATCAAGAACCTCATCCCCCTTTAAAGTCTCCAATCTTTTTGTCTTTTCCTTTGCATCAACCATAAGATTTTTCTTAACTCTTTCAACAACTTCCTCAGGTTTTAAAGCCACAAATTTTATTGGCTTGCCAATCTTCATAATTATGAATCCTTTCTTTTCAAGCGACTCTAAAATGTCATATGTTCTTGAACGCGGAACATCTGAAATTGTTGACAATTCCCCCGCAGTTGAGGTGCCTCGGGACAAAAGTGCAGTCCAGACTTTCACTTCATATAAATTCAAATCAAAAATTTTTCTGAGCCTGCTTAAAAATTCGTCTTTAACTATCATTTTTATAACACTTTTAGGATATTTTAGTTTTTAAATATTGCTATCCTAAATGAGTAACTATCATTCGTTACTCCCATTCAGTTTAACAACCTCTATTTTTCCATGCATATTTTTGATTTTGAAAGGTTCAGTTTCTCCTCGCTGTTTGTCCTCTTTTTCCCGAAATTCAACCTTCTTTGAATTTGTCCTTGCAGTTATCAAATCCCCCCTTTTTTTCAGAATTTCAACAAAATTCTTATCTGTTGTAATGTTAAGCCTAATTACATCCTCTTTGTTTAAACCCATCTTTTTTCTTAGTGCCTGAACCTTTCTTGAGATTTCCCTTGCATATCCTTCAGACTCAAGTTCCGGGGTCATTTTGGTATTAAACTGGGCCGACAATTCATTTTTGTCTTTTGTTTTTTTCCAGGTAACCGATTTAACATTAAGTTGGTTTTTAATAATATCTTCATATTTTTTTTCCACCCTAAAATTTTCACTTAAGCTTATTTTTGATAGGGGCCATTTGAGTCCGATTTTTTCTTTGTCTCTTTCAAAAAGTCCTTTTTCAATAATCTGAAAAACTTTTGAAAATTCTTCATCAATTTTTAAATCAATTTTTTTCTTATCTGGTTTTGAAAAAGTTGTCAGATGAATTGATTCCTCAGAGACAATATTTTTTTCTTTTAATTCCTGCCAGATTTTTTCAGTCAAAAAAGGAATTATCGGTGCAAGCAATTTTAAAACTGAAAGATAAATTTCTTCAATTAACTTTCCTGTTTCATTTGACCTCTCCCTTATTATTTTGATATAAGCCCTTGAAAAATCCATAACAACAAAATCTTCAATCAATTTAAGTGCTTCAGGAAATTTGAATTCATTGTATTTTTTTGTAACTTCTCTTAAAAGCTGATTGTATTTTGATAAAATCCATTTGTCTTCAATTTTTGTTTTTGGTTTTCCATTTTCTGTCTGCAAAACAAAATTTTTCAAATTTGAGATTATCATAAAAACTTTCCCAATATCTTTCAGTTCAGATTCGTCAAAGCTGAAATCCTCTCCTTTTGAAGTTTTGGCAAAGTAATATCTTAGATAATCTCTCCCATATTTTTCAAAAACTTCGTTAGGTTGAATTGTGTTTTCCGTAGATTTTGACATTTTTCTTTTTCCAATATCAAGAATCATTCCGTGTTCTACAACATTTTCAAAAGGAATTTTTTCAAATTTTATCCATGAAAGAATAAACTGAGAATTCCACCACCCTCGGACCTGGTCCTTTCCCTCAATGTTCAGGTCAGCCGGCCAGTATTTATTAAAATGATTTTTTGTTCCCATCTTAAGTGCGGCCCAGCTGGAAACCCCCGAATCAAACCACACATCCAGGACATCCGGAACTCTTTTCATTTTTCCCCCGCAGGCACAGGAAATTTCAATTTTGTCGATTTCAGGCTTATGAATATTAATTACTTTTTTTCCAGATTCCTTCTCAAGTTCATGAACACTTCCGATAACTTTTCTTTTTTCGCACTTTTCGCAAACCCAAATAGGAAGAGGAGTTCCCCAGTATCTTTTTCTTGAAACAGGCCAGTCAGAAAGCCCTTCAAGCCAAGCCTTCATTCTTAGTTTCATCCAGGGAGGATTCCATTTTACTTTTTCGTTGCTCTTAAGAATGTTTTTTTGAATTTGTGAGATTTTTAAAAACCATTGAGGCTGTGAAACCATCAAAAGAGGGGTTTTGCATCTCCAGCATAGAGGATAGTCATGAGAGTATTTCATTTTATAAATCAAAAAACCTTCTTTTTCAAGATCTTCCATGATTTCCTCATCCACAACTCTTGCTCTTTTCCCTGAATATTTTCCGGCCTCTTTTGTTAAAATTCCATTTATATCAACAGGAGAGGGCATATCAAGACCCGCTTCTTTTCCCACTTCATAATCTTCCTTACCATGCCCCGGCGCACAGTGAACAAGACCCGTTCCCTCATCAAGAGTCACATATCGGGGGGATAACACAACTCTGTAAGAATTTTTAATATTCAATTTTAAATTTTTTGACAAAGGGTTCAGGTATTCCCAGTTTTCCATTTCAATCCCTTTGTAAATTTTTTTGGGGGTATACCCTCTTTCAAGATTTCCCATTATGCTGGAAACAAGTTCTTTCGCAATAATCCATTTTTGCCCGTCTGAAAGCTCTATTTCTTCATAATCAAAGTTTGGGTTGACCATAACACCTGTATTTCCCGGGAGGGTCCAAGGAGTCGTCGTCCATATTATCAAAAAAGTGTTTTCTTTTTCCTTTAGGGGAAACTTTACAAAAATGGAATTGTCTTCCTGTTTTTCATATTCAACTTCATTGAACGCAACTGCTGTTTCACATCGGGGGCAAATGTGAACGGGGTATTTTCCAAGATATAAGAGACCCTTTTTTTCCGCAACCTTGAAAGTGTCCCATATAGTTTCTATATACTCATTTGAGAGAGTTAAGTAAGGATCTTCAAAATTAAACCATGCACCGAGGTTAAGAAATTCTTCATTCATAATTTCAATATACTTTGTTGCAAATTCCTTGCATCTATCTACAAATTTCTTGACTCCATATTTTTCAATGTCTTTTTTTGATTTTGTTCCGATTTCTTTCTCAATCTTAAATTCAATTGGAACTCCATGGGTGTCATATCCTGCCCTGTCAAAAACGTCAAATCCCTGGAGCCTATGGGAACGCATTGCAATGTCTTTTAGAATCTTATTTAAGGCAGTTCCCATGTGGATACTTCCCGTTGCATAGGGGGGCCCATCCATTAAATAAAACTTTTTCCCTTTAACATTTTTTTTGGTAGACTTTTCATAAATTTTCTTTTTCTTCCAAAATTCAAGTATCTCTTCTTCAGATTTGCTTATCTCCATTAAAAGGTTAAGGGGCGGCGGTTTTTAAGATTTTTTGGTAGTAATCTTTATTAAAACTGCAACTCTTTTGTATTATAGGGAAAGGGAAAATGAAAAAAGAGGGTAATTATTTTGTCAGACCGGGGGTAATTGAAGGTTTTGCCGGGCCAATGATGTCTGGAAAAACAGGGAAGCTTATTCAGAGAGTCGATCCGTTAAGGTGGATGAACGGCAGATTTTCATATATGGGTTTTAAACCCAGGGTTGATGACCGGAATTTTAACTCACGCTCTGAAAGGGATTTTATAAAATGGAACTACATCAAAAAACCAGAAGAGATTATTTCAATTTCAAAAGAGTATGATTTAATTGCAATAGACGAAATTCAGTTTTTTGGAAAAAATATTGTTGATGTTGTTTTAGAGCTTCAAAAACAGGAAAAGAATATAATTTTTTCAGGTCTTGATTTGGATTTTAGAGGTGAACCATTTGGCTCAATGCCGGAATTAATGGCAATTGCAAACGAATTTGAAAAGCTTCATTCAGTTTGCACAAAGTGCGGTGACCCTGCTTATTACACTCAAAGATTAATTAATGGAGAGCCTGCACATTATAATTCACCTTTGATTTCAATAGAAGGTGAATCCGAATACACTGCAAGGTGCTTCAGGCATCACGAAGTTCCCGGGAAGCCTTAGTGTTACTTTTCTATAAAAGTAACATAGGAAAAAGTTTATAAACTTTAAACTTTTAAAATTGGCATGGCACCAGCAATATACGTGCGCGAGAAAGACAAGAATCGAATAGCAAAAATAATTGATTCTTTTGATTTAGATTACTCTTTAGAGAAAGATTTTATTGAAAATCAGAATAT
>JAHJRS010000018.1 GCA_018830845.1 Nanobdellota archaeon | reverse complement strand
TGTGATGATGCTTTAATTGATCGGAAAAGAATTTCAGGAAAAATTGAAGATTACACCTTTTCAACTTCAGGCTATCACATAACCAAAAAATCATGGATGGAATTTTATCCTGTCAGAACAAATGAAAGAGAAATTCCGGACGCAGAAGGAAAAAAGACAATTAAAGAATCGAGAACCGAAGAGAAGGAAACAAAACCTCCAAAACGCTTTTCTCAGGCATCAATCATTTCAGAGCTTGAAAAAAGAAATCTTGGAACAAAGGCAACCCGGGCGGCAATTCTTGAAACCCTTTACAACAGAGGTTATATTCGTGAAAAATCAATTGAAGCAACCCCGGTAGGTATTTCTTTAATTGAAACTCTTGAAAAATACTCTCCAATTATCATTGATGAAAAGCTAACTAAAGTTCTCCAGGATGAAATGGATGAAATTGTTGAAAGCAGCAAACCAGTTCCAGAACTAAAAAAAGAAGGGGAAAAAATACTCGAACAGGCAAAAGAAAACATTGTTGAAGTTTTGAAAGAATTTCAGGAAAAGGAAAGCCTTATCGGGAAGGATTTGATGAATGCTCAGGAAAGCCAAATAAAAATCGAAAGAAAAGAAAATGCCCTTAACATGTGCCCAAAATGCAAAAAAAATAACTTGCGAATAACATACTCCCCAAAAAATAGAAAGTTCTTTATCGCCTGCTCAGGATACCCTGCGTGTAAAAACACTTATTCACTTCCTCCATACGGAACAATAAAACAAACAGGAAAAGAGTGTGAAAAGTGCGGTTTCCCGCTGTTAATGGCAATTCAAAAGGGAAAAAAACCATGGATATTTTGTTTTAATTCTGAATGTCCAACAAACAAGGAAAGAATAAAAGAATATAAGAAAAAATTAGAAGAAAAAAATGAAAAATAAAAGAAAAATTATTTTTTCTTTTTTGGCTTCATTGGGGACATTTTACCTTTATTTGGTCTGCAGTGATTATTGCAATCAACTACAGAATATATCAAAATTAAAGCAGCCCCTATTATAACCACCTCATTTGACCATCTAAAAATTGCAAAGAGGAGGACTATCAAAGATAAAACTCCATTAACAAAATGATTGTGCATTTTTCACCTCCTTACAAAAAAACCAAGTTTTTTGAGGTTAAAAAGGTTTCGAGCGACGGGAAAATTAGAACCACCCGCTTAAATTTTTTTGGGTTCCGTAAATTCTAAGTAAGTTACTCCTTTTAAAAATCATCCCAGAATTAAATCCATACTTTTTCATTGAAATTTCTTTTGTGTTTTCAAGGAGTTCATTTTGAGATTCAAATTTAGTTGATTCCAAAAGCGCTTTTCTGACACTTTCTCTTACAACCCAGACCCCTAAAGAGGCCCAGTAGCTGGGAGTTTCAAGACGGATAACAAGGATCCCCGCCTGTCTTTTTATTGATTCCAAATATTCTAAAATTGGAAGCCTTGTTGCATAATAACCTCCTCCGCAGTTTGAGGCATATTTTGTTCTCCCCCCATATCCTTCTGAATCAGTTGAAGCTTTCATATCTTTCCCGGGGTTCCAGCTTGATCCCGGATAATAAAGTTCAAAAAGCTCATAACTCCATACATTGGGAAAGCACAAAATTAAGTATTGGTTTCCCAAGAACTCGCCATGAAAAAATTCAAAATTTTTAATCCACTTGTATCCTCTTATTTTTTTTAACAATTCCTTGGAGATTATGTCATCGGTTGCAGTTATACTCCAGCGTGTTGGAACCATTTTTTTGTCTTTTTTCAGACCCAAAACCCCCACACTCAATATTTTTGAAAGGCTATATTCATTTAAACCGGAAGAGTACAAAAAACCAATTCCTTCATTTGCCTTTATCTCATCGTTCATTGCCCGGTCAACTTTTTTGTCAACTTTCACATTTCCCCCTATTTTGGCATCTTTGAGTTCCGCTCTCATTCCATTTGGAGTAAGAACCCTATCATACTTTTTTTTAAAATCAACTTTTGTTTTTAATTCGATTTCCACATCAACGGGCTCTGCGGAAAGGGCAATTTCCTTAGCAATTTCAGTGAGCTTTCCGTTAAGTCTTGAATCAGTTACCTTAGACTGAAATTTTGAATTCAACAAGTTCTCCCTCAAAATTAATACATCCCGAATAGAAAAATTTTCTTTTGCCCAAAGTTTTGGACTGTCAAACACACTCGCATCTTCAACTCTCTCAATAGGTGAAAGAATGCCCACATTTACAAAAGGGTACTTCAAACCGGAGCCGATAAAAACACTCGGAGGGCTTGCACCCTCAAACTTAGAAAATGATTCAAAATTTTTGGACTTGAAATTTAATTTTGAAATTTTTTCTTTTGCCGCAATAATA
>JAHJRS010000017.1 GCA_018830845.1 Nanobdellota archaeon | reverse complement strand
TCTCAACAAGGTTTCTTGAAAATTCAAGGAACATTTCTTCTTTTTCCTGCGAAATCTGATTTTCACGAATAAAACGTATTACTATGAGAAGTGCCCCAAAAACAATTCCAAGTCCTGCTGCCAATGGAAAGAGCCTGGTCGGAAGAAAGAATCTTCCGACTAAAAAAAACGCAACCGCAATTACAATCCCAATCAAATCTCTGTCTTTAAATTCCATTTATCTCTCCTTTTTCATATGCAAAAATGCAAGGAAAATAACATTTACTACCGTGACCACCATGCTGATTACAAATGAAAGGGCAATAAAACTCATTGAAATTCCAAGTCCGCTCATTTTCATTATAATTAATAATAACATAAGAATCATGGGAGCCGCAATTAAAAGACTTATGTAAATATCCATGAATGTTTCTGCGGTTTTTGAAAATCTTTCCTGGGCAATTCTGTAATTGAAAAGAAGCGTTTCGGCTCTTTCATCAAAAAATCCTGAAAGGTCTCCCCCCGAAGTGATTGTTGTTGCAAGCCCTGTTAGCAATTCTGAGAGTCTTTTACTCGGACTGTTTTCGGCCGTGTTTTTAAGAGCGCTAACAAGGTCATAACCATACAAATTTATTTCATTAAGCATTTTTGTGAATTCCTTTTTCAGAGCAGGGTATTCGTTGGTCAAAATTAAAATTTCAAAAATTCTGGAAGGGTTTACCATTGAACCTGAAATTGCCGCCATATTAATTGTCGCGAAAGGGAGCTCGGCTTCTATTGCACTCTCAGCGCTTTTTTTCTCAAGAGAGGGATAAATATACATAAGCAAAAAGGTTGAAACCGGAACTGCAAAAAGAATCCAGAAAGTTTTAAGAAAACGAACATCAAAGGGTTCAACCACTCTTGTTACTATAGGCAAAACTGCACTGAAATTAAAAAACAGAAAAAACAGAAATAAAAAACCCGCAATAAAAATAGAAAGAAAAGTTGTCATTAAAATAATTGAAACGTATCCGACAGAAGTATAGCTGAGATTTGCTTTTCTCAGCTGGTCTTCAAGTTTTACAAAAGACTCTTTCGTTAAAAGCTTAAGTGAAACTTTTGAAAAGAATCTGCTTGAGGCTTTTGTGTAGTATGAAGAATCCTTTTTCTTTTTCTGGGACTCACTTTGTTTTTTTTCTTTTCTTTTTAATCTTATTCTTGTAACAGTCTCATTTTCAAGATGGTCAGGCATAATCTCCTTGAGGGTAAAAAGTTTTCCCCCTACACTCCTTAATCTTTTTCCGACATCAATTGTGTCGGGATCTTCAAGATCCTTTTTTAACTTTTCAATATCAAGCGGCTTTGAAAATATAACTCTTCCAAGAAGAAACTTGAAATCAGAAACGGCATCTTTAAATTTGGGTTCAAGACTTTTTATCTGTGAGGCAAGCATTCTTTTTTCAGAATCACTCTGGGCTTTTTCCAAAAATCCAAATGTTTTTGAGATTTCCAAAAAAGAAATCTTTACCATTTCAAAGGATTTTTTTGCTGCTTTATATTCCTGAATCATTTTTTATTTTTAGAAGAGTCTTTGCCAAGTGCCCCTTCTATTTTTTTTGAAATTTCAACTGATTCTGATTTTAAATTATTAAATTTCGTTTTATCAAGGTTTCTCATTGCATCCTTCATTTTTGAAAGATTGCTCTCCAGAGAGTCAATTAAGCTTTTCAAAGAATTCAAATCCTCTTTTTCCATTTTTCCCTCTTTTAATTAATAAAATAAATAGGTTATTAAAGATTATGATTAGGGCAAAATAAACTCAGGCAATCTGAAATTTCTTAAGAACTTCAGCCGGCCTCTTGTAATACTCGTTTACAAGGTTCTGAACTTCCCTGAACCCAAAAATTTTCTGCTGATAAAGTTTGTATAGCAACTCCGCTCTTCTTCTGAATTCAACCTCAAGTTTCTCCGGAGGAATTCCATACCTGTGATATATTTTTTTGAAAAGGTGGCTTTCTTTTTTGAAATAAAATTTATCTTCGGCAGAGTTCCACACAAAAGGGGTGTTTGTAAGCGCAGAACCATCTTCCTCAATATTCATAATTTCAACAACTTCCCTTAATTTTCTTGTTTCCTGATTTTTTACAATTGCATGAGTCATGATGCACATGCTATCAAGAACATTCAAAAGAGTCGGCGAAAGCTCAATCGGGGGAGTTTCCAGCCTTTTAATTACCGTATCAATCGAGTCAGCGTGAATGGTTGCAATTGAGGAGTGGCCTGAGGCCATACCCTGGAATAAAACCGAAGCCTCCTTACCCCTTACTTCACCTACAATTACATAATCCGGGTTCTGCCTGAATGAAGCTCTTAAAAGTTCATACAAGTCAATTTCCCCAAGACCCTTAATTCCCGTCGCTGAACGCGCAACACTTGGAAGCCAGTTTTCTCTTGGAAGGTTAAGTTCACGGGTGTCTTCAATGCTAACAACCCTCGCTTCAGGAGGAATGAAAAAGGCAATAGCATTAAGGAGTGTCGTTTTACCTGATGCCGTTCCTCCCGTTATTAATAGGTTCATTTTATACTCAACAAGTATCCAAAGGTAGGCAAGCATTTCAGGACTTAAAGTATTGAATGAAATTAATTGGGGAGGTGTCCAGGGCGTCTTTGTAAATTTACGTATTGTAAAAGTGGGTCCTTTGCTTGTAACATCCTTAGTATAGGTTGCGTTTACCCTTGAACCATCAGGAAGGCTCCCGTCCAGAATAGGCTGAGCATACGAAACATATTTGCCGCATCTTTGAGCAAGTTTCTCAACAAAGTTTTCAAGAACATCATTTTCCTTAAAAGAAAGATTTGTTCTAAGGTTTCTGAAAATTCTATGAACAATATAAACAGGGCTGTTAGCGCCGTTGCACTCAATATCCTCAACAAAATAATCCCTCAAAAGAGGCTCTGCTTCATTAAACCCTATAAAATCCCTTGCAAGGTAATAGTATATTTTTTTGTAGCTTTCATAAGTCATTTCAACCCCAAGTTCAATTGCAAGAAGCTTGAATCTTTTATCAATATACTCAAACAAAGTTTCATCTGTTCCGGCGATTATCTCTTTAAAATTAATCATACTTCTCATCGCTTTCACAATTTTTTGCCTTATTGCTTCTTCTTCTTTTGAAAGAACCGGCTCTTCAATTTCATAAATGACTTCGTATTCCTTCGGGTCCCAGTAAATATGAACGTAAGCAAAAGGCGAGACAAGGCAGTATCTTATGTCAATTTTAGATTTGTCCTTTACTTTTTTTATTGGGGGTATCCTTGGGGTAAAATCAATTGCGACCAAGGGATATTCTAAAATCCCCATTTTTTTTGCCATTTATTGAATCTGAAAGTCAATTTGCTGACTCGTTCCTCCTTTATTAGAGATGAATAATGAATAAGGAGTTGACGACGATGAAAGAGTTCTTGACTCTTCACTATCAAGGTATGTAAAATTTAAATTAGGATAATGCCTTTCAATTAAAACAATGTAATCCGAGCCTTCCTGCGTAGTCAAAACATCAAAAGATCC
>JAHJRS010000016.1 GCA_018830845.1 Nanobdellota archaeon | reverse complement strand
TCTTTTTGATTTTTTGGAGGACGGGGCATTTAAAATTGTTCTTGGAATAGCCTCTGCAGCAATTATAGCTCAATCATTTTTGGCAAGTTCCAAAAGAAAATAAACACCCCCAAACTTTTATAAAGAAGGTGCCTTTTTTTAAATCATGGCTTCAAATACCGACTCCATTCCTGGTATGAATCTAAACTATTCTAAACCAAAAATTCCAAAGGTTAATCCTGAAGAAGAGAAGAAAAAATTTGAAAAAACAAAGAAAGAAATTGACAAATTGAAGACCTTCGCACTAAAAAAATTCAAGTATATCCTTGCTTTTGGTATTTTGCCTCCTCAGTCAATTCCGAAGTTTATCGAGGAGGAGGAAGCACCCCCGGATTCAAAGGACGCAGTTCACATTAGTCTTATAGTTCCGGATGAAAAGTCAAAAGAAGTTTCAAAAATAAAACAGGAATTGGTAAAGGAAGTTCAAAAATCAAAGGAAAAGGTCTGGGTTCATGTTTGGACCCCCTCAGAAATCTGGGAGATTTGCACAGACCAAAAATTTGAGCTTTCAAGCGCAATTGCAATGAGTTATCCAATTTATGACAAGGGAATTTTGGGAGCCCTCAGAGTTTCAGAAATTCACAAATCCCTTGTTCTTCAAAAGTTTGAAAAGTATGTTGTAAGTTATGTCATTGGGGGAAGTTTAATTCGTGGCGACACCATAAAAACAAGCGATGTGGATGTTTTTGTTATAATTAATGACACCGACGTGAAAAGAATGCCCCGGCGTGAACTGCTTGAGAGGCTTCGGGGAATAATTTACCAGTATGTTGCGGAAGCAACCCAGATTGCCGGCGTGAAAAACCGCCTTGAACCTCAGATTTATTTGTTGACTGATTTTTGGGATGCAGTAAAAGATGCACATCCTGTAATGTTTACTTTTATTCGTGACGGAGTTCCGCTTTACGATCGTGGAACTTTCATGCCCTGGAAGGCTCTTTTAAGAATGGGAAAATTAAAGCCTTCTCCTGAGGCAATTGATATGTTTATGAGCATGGGTGATGGGGTAATTCAAAGAAGCAAAAAAACCCTCCTTTCAGACGTGTTTACAAACATATTCTGGGGGGTTACAACTCCTGCACAGGCAATGGTCATGCTTAACGGAAGCCCTCCTCCGAATGCAAAAAAAGAACTCGTAAGGGACTTTAAAAAAGAATTTCTTGACACTAAAATGATTGAAAAAAAGTATGTTGACTTTTTAGAAAAAATTGTCCAGATATGGAAGGATTACGAACACGAAAAAATAAAGGAGATTTCAGGTTCTGAAATTGACAAGCTTTTGTCTGAGACCGGGGATTATCTTAAAAGATTAAAAGAACTTAGAAAAGAAATTGAGGCAAAGTTTCAGGAAAAAACAGTGGAGCAAATCTATGGAGATGTAATTCAACTCCTGAAAGATATTTTAGGGAAAAAATCTCCGGAAAAATTGGTTCAGGAATTTGAAAAAGATTATGTTAAAAAGGCAAAGTTCACAAGCCAGCACCTGAGAATTCTAAAAGAAGTCATAAAGGCAAAAAAAGAGTTCAAGAAAAACAAATCTGAAACTCACAAAATTGACCGTATCAGAAAAGACGCCGACATTTTAATTAAGGACCTCGTGGAATATATTCAAAGGAAAGACCTTATATCAATAAACAAGGGAAAAATGGTTTTGATGGGAAAGGACAAAAAGATTGAGATTGTCAACGCCGACGGAAAAACTTTCATTTTTGAAGGAAATTCTGTCAAAAAAGTTGGAGATAAAATAATTGAATCAACTCTTGAAGAACTTGAAATTGCCCTTTCAAAACAAAAAGATAAACTTCAGGTTGAAATCAATCCGAAGGTCTTTGAAGTTTTGAAAAAAGCCTATGGTGAATTTGAAGTTTTGTTTTAATCAAAACTTCTAAAAACTAAAGTTTTCTTTTATTTTTATGAAATACCTCTTTGTCTTGGGAAGGAACATTGAACTCTCTAAAGCAGAAGTTTTTTCTTATTTTGAAAAAGCCAAAAATCCCGTCCTGGAATCTGAAATTGACAAAAACGGATTACTAATTGAAGTTGCAAATCCCTTGGAAAATAATTCCGTTGATTTTTTTGGAGGCGTTATATCTATCGGAAAGGTGTTAGTTTCAGGCAATTTAAATGAAGTTTTGAATGGAATTCCAAAAGGTGATTTGTACTCTGGAACGGGAAATAAATTAAATTACACTCTTTGGGATTTTTCAAAAAATTATGGGGAAATTTTAAAAACATTGAAGGAAAAATTCCGTAATGAAAAATTAAAAGCCACTCTAAAACACTTAACGGGAAATGTTAAAATGCAGGGAGGAAAAAACTTTGAAATTCCTTCTTCTAAATTAATTGATGAGGAGTATTTTGTTTTTGGGGAGGAAAAAATTTATTTTGGAAAAATTTCACAAAGGTGTGATTACTCCTCTCTGGAAAAAAGAGACATGAAAAAACCGGTGAGAAGAGAATCACTTGCCATTTCGCCGCGAGTTGCAAAAATTTTAATAAATCTATCCGGAATAAAATCCGATGAAGTCCTTCTTGACCCTTTTTGTGGTGTTGGAGCAATTTTGCAGGAAGCCCTTATTCAAAAGATTAAAGTTATAGGAATCGATAAGGATAAAAATGCAATTTCAGGAGCACGCCAAAATCTTGATTGGTTCAAATTTGATAAAAAGGATTATGAATTAATTAATGAAGATTCTTCAAAGGCAAAAATCTTGGAAGCGAATGCGATTGCAACTGAACCTGATTTGGGAGAGACTTTAAAAAAAATTCCCCAAAAAAAAGATGCGCAAAAAACCCTTGAAAAATTTGAAAATTTAATAGTAAAAATTATCAATAATTTTAAGAATAAAATTTCAGGAAGAATTGTTTTCACTTCCCCTTACATAAGGGTTGGGAAAAAAAGAGTTAAGTGTGATATTGAAAAGATTCTTGAAAAAACCGGGCTAAATTTAATTTATGAAATTCCGGAGTTTAGGGAAAACCAAATTGTTGGAAGAATGATTTATGTTTTGGATAAGTGAGCGAAGCATTTTTAAACCAATTTCTCAATAATTTACTTGTGGCAGGAGTAAATCCCTTGGGATTTTTACTCATTTGCTTACAGGAATAATCAAATGAAAGGAAAAGTTGTGCAATTTCGAAGAGGAAGACACAGAATTCACGAGAAGCATTTTTTGATAGAAGCAGAAGGTGTTGACTCAAAAGAAAAAGCAACAAAATTTGTCGGAAAATCTGTTACTTGGAAATCGCCAGCTGGAAAATTAATAGAAGGAAAAATTGCTTCACCTCATGGAAATAAAGGCGTTTTGAGGGCTATTTTTGAAAAAGGTCTTCCTGGTCAGGCAGTTACAACAGAGGTTGAGATAAAATGAAAACAAGTATTGAAGTTAAAAGTGGAAATGAACTTTATGTTAATATGCTTGTCAGAAAACTTTTTAGCACCCCCATGGGATACGGGGGAAATGGTAAAGGGTGTGTTATATATTACTATCCCGGATTTGAAATCCAGAGTGAAGGGGGAAAAATGAGGCTTAACTTTCTTGATTCGGTTAATGATTTGCTCAAAAAAACACTAAAATATTGCACAATAACCAAAGAAAACTCCCTCCATGTACATTCTAAAATTGAGAAAAAGGTCAAAGAATTAAATCCAATTTTAGTTAGGAGTTATTAAATGGTAGGACTTCGAAAAGCAAATGCATATTCAAAAAGAAAAGTGACTCCTTTCACAAGGGTCAGCAGAAAAAGGCAAAAGTCATTCATAAAAGTTGTTCCACCTCAAAAAATTGTTAAGTTTGAAATGGGAAAAAGCTCTCTTGTTAACGACGGAAAACTTCCCTATGAATTAAGGGTTGTCTCAACTGAAAAAATTCAGGTGAGGCACAATGCACTTGAGTCATGCAGACAATATGTAAATAAGAAACTGGATAGTGAGCTTGGAGGACAGTACCTTTTTAAGGTTGTCCCATACCCTCACCACATTCAAAGAGAAAATAAAATGCTTACTGGTGCCGGGGCTGATCGTATGCAGACAGGGATGCAGCTTGCGTTTGGAAAATCAGTTGGAAAGGCAGCAATTTTGAAGCCGGGCAAAGTTCTGTTTATTTTTAGATTACCAAGTGAAAAATCAGTTCAGTTTACAAGAAAGTTGATAAAACAAATTAACCCAAAACTTCCAGGTGCAATAAGAACAAGCCTTGAAGTCTTTAAGGGAAAGTAGTTTTGTTACCATTATTCAGACACTACAAAATAGAAAGATTTATAAAGTTTAAAATTATATGTTTATTATGGAACAAGATCAAGAAATGACACCAGAACAAAAAGAAGAGAGGTATAAGACCCAGAAAGAAATTTTCTCAAATGATTTTATAAAATATATCGCTTTATCCAAGATTGGTGAACAAACGGACAGATACGGAAAATTTGGAAAGGATACTTTGGACGCAATATATTTGCAGACAGCAAGTAAGGCTCCAGATCAGACGGCTTATCAGAATCTTTTTGGAGAAGCAGTTTTAGGAAATGGTTCACTTACAAAAGAACAGCTGAAAATCAATGCTCAAAGATTTTGGGCTTCGTCAGTTGCTTATCAGAAGGTTTCAGATCTTGCAAAAAAAATGGAATATAATGGCCCTATAAGTGGAGAATTTAATAAATATGTTCACGAACTTGATGAAGAAAATCTCAAGCTAATTCAGGGGTCATATTTACAGTATGAAGTAAATAATCTTATGAAAAAAGGTCTTGAAATAGAACAAAAGGCAATTGCCGGTGGACTTGAAGAAATTTTAAAACCTAAAGCGCAAACTCCAAAAGAAAAAGGACCTTTAGAAGAAGAACCTAAAGAAGACGAAGAATAGAAATATTTTATTTCTTTTTACTTTTAACAATACTTTCAACGAGTGAAATCATTTCTTTCAGGAACTCTTCAGCTTTTGTCTGCCACATATCAATTTCAACACCTTTTAAATCTGAAATTTCCTTGT
>JAHJRS010000015.1 GCA_018830845.1 Nanobdellota archaeon | reverse complement strand
GCCGGAAGAATATGAAGAAGTTCATATTGAAGATCCTGAAGAAGATGAAATAGAGGTTGACGTAACCGAAATTTATTTGAATGAAGGCGAGATAAATTATTGGATTGGTCAGCTTGAAGAATTAAGGGAAAGCAAATCAGGGCACGTTCACATAGAAATTGATGAAGAAAATGAACTCATAATAAATTATGATTCTGAAAATGATGAAGATGTGCTTGAAGTTGAGTATGATGAAGATGAATCTGAGGAAGACATGGAGGACAAAGAATAAAATGGAGAAAAAAAATGAAGGCAAAAAAATAGATGAGACCCCGGTTGAAAAAACACCCGGACAAGTTCATGTTGAAGAATCTTTTACAAAAATCATTCAGCCGGCAAATGGTGAAAAAGGAGTTTTCAATTCCGAAGTTTCAGGTGAAATGAAGAAATCATATCTTGATTATGCGATGAGTGTAATTGTTTCGCGTGCGATTCCATCAATTGAAGATGGGATGAAACCTGTTCAAAGAAGAATTTTATATTCAATGCAGCAGATGGGGCTTAAGCCAAGTTCACAGACAAAAAAATCGGCAAGAATCGTCGGAGATGTGATAGGTAAATATCATCCTCACGGAGATACTGCTGTTTATGACGCTATGGTGAGAATGGCGCAGGATTTTTCCCTTCGTTATCCTTTGGTTTATGGTCAGGGTAATTTCGGTTCTATTGACGGAGACCCTCCCGCCGCTTACAGGTATACTGAAGCTAAGATGGAAAAACTTGCTGAGGAACTTTTAGAGGATATCGATAAAGAGACCGTTGAATTTCTTCCAAACTTTGATAATTCATTAAAGGAACCAAAACTTCTCCCGGGAAAGCTTCCAGCCTTAATGCTTAATGGTGCAACGGGAATTGCTGTGGGAATGGCAACGAACATCCCCCCTCACAATTTAAGAGAAGTTAGCGATGCTATTATTTCATATGTTGACAACCCAAAAATAGAACTTGATGAATTAACAAAAATAATAACCGGACCGGATTTTCCCACAGGGGGATTAATACAGGGAAATATGAAGGAGCTTTATGAAACTGGAAGAGGAAAATTAATTGTTAGGGGAAAAATTGAAACTGAAGAAAAGAAGGGAAAAGAGGTTCTTGTAATCACCGAAATTCCCTACATGGTAAATAAATCAACTTTAATTACCCAAATTGCAAATCTTGTTAGGGATAAAAAAATAAAAGATGTTTTAGAACTACGAGATGAATCTAATAAAGGGAAGATAAGAATTGTCCTTGAGCTAAGAAAAGGAACAAGTTCAAAGTTTGTTATAAACGGGCTTTACAAATATACGCGCCTTCAGGATTCGTTTAATGTTAATTTTCTTGCTCTTGTCGGGGGCAAACCAAAGGTTTTGGGCTTAATTGATGTTTTAGAAAATTATGTGAGCTACCGAAAAATTATTATTACAAAAAGGACTAAATTTGAACTAAACAGGGCAAAATTAAGAAAAGAGATTGTTGAAGGGTTGTTAAAAGTTTTAAACAATCTCGATAAAGTTATAAAAATAATTCGCTTTGGAAAAAACCCCGCTGAAGAATTAAAATCAAATTTCAAATTTAGTGAAAATCAGGTTAGAGCAATTCTTGAAACTAAATTAAGACAATTAACAGCTCTTGAAAACAATAAGCTCAATCAAGAGGAAAAGGATTTAGACAAGAAGATAAAAGATTATGATAAGATTTTGGGGGACAACAAAGAGGTTTTGAAAATAATTAAAAAAGAAGTGAATGAGCTTAAAGAAAAATACGGAGACCCAAGAAGGACACAGGTTTTCAAGAGAAGTTTTTCTGAAATTTCTGAAAAGGATTTGATAAAAGAAAAAGAAGTTGTTGTTTCAATTACCGATAAGGGTTATGTGAAAAGAATGGATATTGAAAGTTACAAGGAGCAAAAGAGAGGGGGAAAAGGAGTTATTGGAAGCAGTTTAACGACGGGGGACTTTACAAAACAACTTCTTACTTGTTCAACTCATGACTACCTCATGTTTTTTACTTCCCGTGGGAGAGTTTTGTGGCTCAAAGCTTATGATGTTCCTGAAGCTGAAAGATACGGGAAGGGAAAGGCAATAATAAATCTTCTTGGGTTAAAGGAAGAAAATGTCACGAAAGTTATTTCAGTTAAAAAATTCGAAGATTCATTAATTATGGCAACAAGAAAGGGAGTTGTAAAAAAGATTTCTCTTTCTCATTTTTCACGGCCCCGGTCTTCAGGGGTCAAGGCAATTAATCTTCCTCTTGACAATTCAGACGGGCTCATCGGGGTTGAACTTTTAAGGGAGGGGGAGGATTTGAGTCTTGCAACAAAACTAGGTAAGGCAATAAGATTTAATTCAAAAGAAATTCGGTCAATGGGTCGTGCTAGTTATGGAGTTACCGGAATCAAATTGGCGGATAAAGATGAGGTTGTTTCGCTTGAAGTGTTAAAAACAGATGCAATTTTCACAATCACAAAAAAAGGATATGGAAAGAGGACTTCAGTTAAAGATTACAGAAAAACCGCAAGGGCAGGAAAAGGAGTTATAAATCTGAAAGTTACAGACAAGAGTGGAGAGGTTGTTAATGCAATTTCAGTGAATGACGGAGATTCAATAATCATAACAACTGCAAAGGGGCAGGTTATAAGAATGAATCTAAAGAGCATTCGTGTTATGGGAAGAGCTGCTCAGGGAGTTAGAGTGGTGAAACTTCAGTCAGGGGATTATGTGACTGATGTGGTGAAAGTTCACGATGAGGAATAAATTTAAGTAATTTAGTAAATTGGTTTTTTTATGGAAGAAATTCCTCCTGAAGGCGGATTGCCCTTTTTAGAATGGTACAGAGATCTTTACAAAACCTGTGTAGATTGTTTTGAAGATTTTTTTGAAATGTTTCCTTTTTTTGAAGATTATAAAAAATGCCTTGCTTCAATGGTGAATGAGGGAATTAATTCGTGCAATGAGGAGATTACAAATTATTTAACCTCTTCGGGGGATATTTCCTATGAATTTTTCAAAAGCACTCTCAAAAGAATTGGGGGTGTGGAGAAGATGATGGACAAAATCGATTTGCAACGAAGTGTTGTTTCAAAGCATTTTAATTCTCTTGAATCTTGGGGTTTTTCGCAGAATTAATATGGGTCTGGAGGGAATCGGGCGTCACATTCGTTCCACCTTGAACCTCAACTCCGTTTCGTTTCAAAACATAAAGGTTCGATTCAGATTAATGTGGGCCTGGAGGGAATCGAACCCCCTTCTTCGGCTCTGGAGGCCGACATAATACCAGTATACTACAGACCCTGTAAAAAGATACAGGTTACTTAGTTTTTAAGATTTGTCAAAGTATTTTTTAAGACTATACTTGAGTTTTTGAATGAATTTTCCTGAAATTGTTTTTGTGGATTTATTAAGTGAGTCAATGTTCAGTTCCATCTCTTTTATTATTTTTCTTGCCTGATTTTTTGTCTTTCCGTAATTCTGAAGGGTTTTTATTATTGCATTTTTGGTTTTTGATTCTTTTTCCAGAATTGATTGCAAAACAAGTTCAAGTTCTGTTGGACTTTTTCTTTTTAATTTAATTAAGTATGAGTTCACCCTCGGTTCAGGTTCAAAATCAGATTTGGAAATTTTCTGGATAAATTCTATCTCAAAATAAAGGTTTGCAATTATTCCTGTTTTTGATTCTTTCTCTTTTAGAATTTTTGCAAATTTTTCCCCTACTATTAAAATTAAGTCTTTTATGTCTTCTTTTATTGCTTTCATTATTACCGGTTCAGAAAGTGAGTAGGGAATATTTGAAACAATTTTATTGTGACTTTTCCATGAATTTTTCAGTGCATTTTCAAAAATGAAATGGGTGTTTTTTAATTTCAGGTTTTTAAGAACTTCCTTGAAATTTTTGTCTGTTTCGTATGCTGTTACCGAGCCTGCCTCTTTTGAAATTAGTTTTGTCAGTCTCCCATCTCCGGCTCCGATTTCAATTACCCTGTCTGATTTTTTCAATTTTGCAACCGATACCTCTTTTTCAAGAATCAATTTACTTTTCAGAAAATGCTGTTGTTTTTCGGGGTTGGTTTTTACCATGGAAATTAATATAAATGGGTTTTATTAAATGTTTTTATGAAGAATATACTTGTTTATGATTGGGTGGTAGAAGGAAAGAAAGAGAACCCTTATTATTACAGTGTGGATAAAAATAAATTTAGTCTCGAATTTACTGAGAAAAGTATTCACTTAATAGATATTGATTTTAATTGTCTTGATGGGTTCATAACTCATTATTCTCCATCTGCTTTTATAATAAAATTTTCAAAAGTAATTTCAGAGAGAAATTTTCCAGTAATTCAATATAGGTCCTCCCCAAATGATTTGAAGAAGGGAATAGAATTTTTTAAAGTATGTAAAGTTCCATTAAAAAATCTTTATCAAATTCAAACTCCTGAAGAATTGGGCATTTTACTGAGGAAGATTTTTTAGCAAATCTTTTCTTTAATCTTTTCCCGAATTTTTGCAATTAATTTTTTTTGTGTTGAAGTTAATGCACGTTTTTCTTCAAGAGTTTTCAGGATGTGTTTTGTTTCATCAATGTAATTTTCCCTAAATTTTTTTTCACTTTTATGGAGGTCAGATACATTGTCCAGACGGTCTGCAAGTTTTATTACAAGCCCCCAACTGCTTACTTTTCCAGTGTTGCTCAATTTTTCTGCCAGATATTCTTTTTTCCCTATGCTTTGACTTTCTTTCTTGTCAGTTGTCAATTCCTTAACTAAAGAAGTTATCAATTCTCCGAAGTTTTCTTTTAATTCTTTTTCATTGGTATTTGTATTTTCAAGAGTATCATGAAGAAGTGCAGCGGCAACGAGTTCATTTTTATGGGAACTTTCTTTATTTTCCTCAATTATTTTAGAAACTTTTTCAACATGATTAAAATAGGGTTCGCCCTGAAATTTTCTTACCTGTCCCATATGTTTTTCTTTTGCAAAATTTTTTGCAATATCTGTTATCATTTATTGACTAATTTTTTTAAGAGTTATAAATGTTAAGTTTTTAATAGTAATTTTCCCTATGTTTTTTATGGCGAATGTAATTTTGGATACAAGTTTTATCCTGTCCTGTGTGAGAAACAAGCTTGACTTTTATGAAGAACTTGAAGAGAAGGGTCATTTGGTTTTTATTCCAAAAGAGGTTGTTCTGGAGATCAAAAGAATAAAAGATTCTTCAAAATCACTAAAAGTAAAAAATGAAGCAGAGGTTGCGCTTAAAATTATAAAATCAGGAAATTATGGGGAAGTAAATGCGCCCGGAAAATATGTTGATTCTGGAATAAAAGCATACCTTGAAATTCATCCGGATTTTATTTTAGCGACAGTTGACAAAGGCTTAAAAAAATCTGTAAGAAACAGGAAAATTGTTATCCGTAACAGGAAAAAGCTCGAGCTTCAGTAATGCTTTATTCGAGCCATTTTTAAAGAAAAGCTTTTTAAATCGATTTTTGCTCTAAATTTTGATTAAAATGTTTTACTTAGCACAAGTTGAAGATTATGTAAGGGTGGAACCAAGGCTGTTTGGTTTGCCTACTTCAGAATCTGTTTCCAAACAACTTGATGAAACATTCAAGGAATATTATCAGAAGGAACTTGGAAAAGTTGTTTCCGTCGTTGAGATTCTTAATGTCGGAAAGGGTGTAATAATTCCCGGTGACGGCGCTGCTTACTATAAATGCACTTTTGTTTTACTGGTTTGGAAGCCTGAACTTCAGGAAATAGTTTATGGAAAAGTTTCAGAGATAACTACTTTTGGCGCATTTATCGACATGGGAGTTATGAACGGAATGATTCACATAAGCCAGACAATGGATGATTATGTTTCGTTTAGCGACGCGGGGTCACTTTCAGGAAAATCAAGTGGAAGGGTCCTAAAAGCAGGGGACCTTTGCATGGCAAGAATTGTTGCCGTTTCACACAAAGGAGATGAACCAAAAGTTGGCCTTACAATGAGACAGCCCGGACTTGGAAAACTTGATTGGATAAAGGAAGAAAAGGTGAAAAAAGAAAGTGATGTTAAAAAAGCAATAAAAAAAGAAGGCTTAAAAACTGAAAAAGGAAAGGGAGCAAAGAAAAAATAATGGCAAAACCAAAAGACAAGGCATGCAGAATCTGCAGGGCAATTTATGAGCTTTCAAGCGACAAATGCCCAAACTGCGGCTCAAAAGAGTCAACTGATTCATACAAGGGGAAAATTCATGTGTTGAATCATGAAAAATCTGAAATTGCAGATAAATTAAATCTTAAGTCAAACGGAAAGTTTGCAATAAAAACAAGATAATGGAAGTAATTGTGGTTGGTGAAAAGGAGAACCTTATTTTTTCAAGGAAGGAAATTCAGCTTGATGTAACTTCGAATGTTGTCCCAAAAAGAGAAGAAGTTGCAAATTGGATTGCCAAAAAATTTTCAACGGGGGAAGATTTAGTAAGAGTGAACAAAATAAAAGGAAAATTTGGTGTTCAGGTTTTCAGGGTTGACGCGGATGTTTATTCCTCAAAGGAAGAATTTAAGAGAGTTGTTAAAAAAACAAAACAGGAAATAGAAAAGGAAAAAAAGACAGCTGAAGAAAAAAAGAAAGCCGAGACAGAAGCAAAAAAAGCCGAAGCTGAAGAAAAGGCAAAAGCCGAAGAGAAAAAAGAAGAAAAGCCTGCCGAAGAAGTTAAAGAGGAGAAGTCAGAATAATGGGAAAGAAAAAAATTGTGAAGAAAGGCAAGAAACCGCATAAAAACAAACCCACAAGTAAAAAATATACTATGTATAAGGTGGAAGGAGATAAATTAACAAAAGAAAGATTTTGCCCAAGGTGCGGACCCGGAGTTTTTTTAATGTCTGCCAAGGGAAGGCTTTATTGCGGAAAATGCCATTACGCTGAGTTTGGGGGTTCTTCAAAAGCTCCGGAAGAAAATATTAAAAAATAATTACACCACTTCAAATCTCGCGTTTTTGATGTTTGTTAAAATATTTTGATAAATTGAATTAACATCAATTGTTGGTTCACATTTATTATATTTTTCGGTGATGTATCTTTTAATTTTTTGTTTAATTTCAACAGGGTTTATTTTGCTACAGGAATCACAAAAGTACTTAATGACCGGGTTTTTGCCCTCAAAAGAAAATGCCCATCTGTCCAAAACTGTAAATGTGCTGTTAACGTTAGTAACCCAGAGTTCTAGGTTTTTCATAGAACTTATTGGCAATTTAAATATATAAAAATTGTGATTTTAAGAGGGTTCTCCCCAAAGGAATAAAACCTAGGAGCTTCTTCAAAGCCAAATAAAATAGATAGCTTTGTGTCCACTCCCGGGTAAAAGAGGTGATATTATTTAGTAGTCCTTTTAGTATTTAAACCTTTCGACTAAGTTACTCTTTTAAAATGACATTTTGAATTTAAAGGGCTGTGATAAACTTATAAAATAAGGTGACTTTTTTTTGTGATGGAAGAAGAGGTGAAGCCTTTGGTAAATCAAAATCAGATTGAGGACTTATTGTTCAATCGTGAGGTAGGATGGCAGGATATTATTTATGATCTTATAAACACTGAACAGCTTGACCCGTGGAACATTGACATTGGTCTTTTGTCCGAGGGATTTCTTTTAAAAATTCAAGAGTATGAAGAAATGGATTTTTTTGTCTCAAGTAAAGTTCTTCTTGCGGCCTCACTTTTGCTCAGGATAAAGTCTGAGATGATTCTGAGCAGATACATGAGGAGCATCGATGAGATTCTTTTTGGTTCTAAGGAGGAGAAAAAATCAGTTTTGGAAAGAATTGAACTTGATGAAGAAATTCCAGAGCTTGTTTTAAGGAGCCCAATCCCCCGTTTTAGAAAAGTAACTTTAAATGAGCTTATAGATTCGTTGAACAAGGCAATTATAACTGAGAACAGAAGAATAAAAAAGGTTATAATTGATAATAATGCACTCCGTGAAACTGGAATAAGCCTGCCCAAAAAAATACACAGCATAAAAAATAAATTAAAGATTCTTCACGGAAAAATTCTTGGCTATTTTGGTGAGAACAAGGAAAAGATAAAAGTTTCTTATACCCAAATTACAGAAAACAAAGAAGAAAGGGTTGCTTCATTTTATCCGCTTGTCCAACTTGAGAGTAATGGAGAGCTTTGGCTTGAACAGGAGGCGCATTTTGAAGAGATTCATATCTGGCTCAAACATGTTTTTTTGAAAACAAACCCCGAACCTTACGCCGATTTGAAGGATGGAAACTGGACTGAAAAAACTCTCCGAGAAGGGGAAATTTTGACAGAAGAAGAATTCTCTTAACTGTTTTGATGGATTTACAAAGCCTGAAAATTGGAAATTTTTAGAATAGAATTCTTTATAAGCCGGAAATTTTTCTTGTTTTTATGAATGATGCTAAAGATTTTGATAAGTTGGATGAATTGAGGAAGGACTTTAACAATTTTTATAAAAAGGTTAAAGAAGGTTTAAAAGATTATCACAATCACAGCTGGAAGAATTTTTTTAAGGATTTTGGGGTGTGTGGGTTATCTAGCGTTACTCTTGCAACACCTTTATATGCATTTATTGAAACTGTTTTGCCCAAAGGAGTGAATAGCTTTCCAGAAGTTTTTGAATTTTTTCCGGATATGGGTGTTGAAGATTCTCAAATACTGAGAGCAGCTCTTATACCTTTTATAATGTTGGGGGGGTATGTTTCAGACAAATTAAGAACAAAAAGCAGGAAGAATATCAAAAACGGTTCTGTCGGGCATCATGATGGTTCTTTTGGGAGTAAGTTTAATTTTGTAACAAATATTATTCCCTATGGCATAAAATTTAATGGAGATTTATTGAAAGCAGGAATTATGACTGCAGGTTCAATTCCAGTTTCTTACTTTACCGGAATGGCTGAGGGATTTACAACGGATTTTTTAAAACATTCAATTCTTAATGAAAAACCGACCGAGAGAATTCCTTTTTCACTTGAGAAAGCATCAAGAAAAATGAAAATTGGAGTGCTTTTTTCAGGAGGAAAGGATTCGGTTTATGCAACTTACCTTGCAAAGAAATTTGGATATGAGATAGTTTCACTTATGACAATTTTTTCTGAGAACAGGGAAAGCTTTATGTTTCACACGCCAGCAATAGAAGGGACCAAAATTCAGGCGAAAGCCATGGGGATACCCTTTCTTTCCCAAAAGACAAAAGGTGAAAAAGAAAATGAACTTAAAGACATGAAAAAAATAATTAAAAAAGCAAAAGAGGAATTCAAAATAGAGGGAATTGTTACGGGGGCAATTGGGTCAGTTTATCAGGCTTCGAGAATTCAGAGAATTTGTGATGAGTTGGATTTGGAATGCTTTAACCCCCTTTGGCAAAAAGACGAATCGGAGTATCTTGATGAATTAATAAAAAATAATTTTGAAGTTGTTTTGACGGGAGTTTTTGCATATCCTTTTGATGAGAAGTGGGTCTTAAGGAAAATTGATGAAAGTTTTGTAAGTGAAATTAAGAATTTAAGTCATAAATATAAAATTCATGTTGCAGGAGAAGGCGGGGAATTTGAAACTTTTGTCACAAATTGTCCTTTATTTTCGCGACCCTTGAAGATTGTTCAAAAAAATATACTTAAAGAAGGTGAGAACAGCTTTAGAGTGGAAGCTGATGTAAAATGATTTTAGTTATAAGTGTTTGCAGGGAAAAACTTCATGAACTTGAATTTGTAAAACCTGTTGAAAAAATACTTCGTGATAATTTTTTGACCAAGAATTACAAAGATGTAACTCAGGAAGATTTGAACTCTGCAGAAAAAGTAATAATTTGTGGGACATCCCTTAGAGATTTTGAATATCTTGAACATCTTGGCAATTTTTCTTGGATTAAAGATTTTCCTAAACCGGTTCTTGGGATTTGTGCGGGAATGCAGATTATTGGATTGACTTTTGGTTCAGAAATTTCTAACGGAGTTTATATTGGGACCCATTTTGGAAACTTTTCAGAGGTTTTTGCAAATAAATTTTTTGATGAAGGAGAAACTGTTCAGGAAGTTTATTACCTTCACAAAAAAATTGTTGGTCTTCCTGAAGGGTTTGAAAAGTTAAATGAAGGTCTAAGCTACCCCACGGCATTTAAGCATGGGGAAAAAGAAATTTATGGGGTTTTGTTTCACCCTGAAGTTTTGAATAGGGAATTAATTGAGAAGTTTGTTGAAGGATTTAAGACCAATTAACTTGAGTCCTCATCAATAAAAACACTTAAAAACTCCTTTTTATTTGAAAATTTATGGTAAAGATATGGAGTTATCCCCATCATTAGAACGAAATTCATTAGTACCAACTCTCTTTTACCTGAAAACTATTATAAACCGATTTTCCCTGAACTAAATGTATTATGGCGGTTGTGGTCTAACGGTTATGACGTGCGGTTGTGGAGAGCGACGTTTGCGAAGGGCAAATTGGTTGTTGCAATTCCGAGCGGGCTCGCGAATTCCGTAAGAAGAGGGTTCGACTCCCTCCTTCCGCTTCGAGCAAAGCGAGAACCGGAAGTCCCGCAGTTTATAAAGGAAACGAGGACATTCCTTCCGCTTTCACGCTTTTGGCGGGAGATTGGAAAATGAAGGTGGAATTAAGAGAAGCAAAAAGAAGAAATTTTAGAAAGATTGCACAGATATATGCCGATGAATTTTCTAAGCCCCCCTACAACGAGCCTTGGACACTAAAAAAAGCAATTGATAAGATAAAAGTTTTTTCCAAATATTGTGAAATTTGGGAAATAGTTTATGGCAAGGAATTAGTGGGATTTATTGTAGTAAATCCAAATCAATTTTTTCCGGGGGTTATTGCATTTGGAGAGGAGATAGCAATAAAAAAAGAGTTTCAAAATAAAGGGATTGGGACAGTCATTTTTAAAAAAATTTTTCAGATTTATAAAAAGAGGGGTTTCAAATGGTTTATGGGAATTGCCCTCATAAAAGCAAAAGCACTAAAGTTATATACCGAATTAGGTTTTAATATTGAAAAGGAGGAAGTTATAATTTCAAAAAAGTTGAATTAAAATGGAAACAGTAAAAGGATTCAGGGATAAAATTGGAAAGGATGCGGAAAAAGCGGCATTTATTCGTGAAGTTGCAAGACAGACTTTTGAGAGGTATAATTTTTTTGAAGTTGAAACCCCCATAATTGAATATGAAGAATTTGTTAAAGGGGAAAACCAAAATGATGAGGCAGTTTCAGATATTTTTAAGCTAAATGACAAAGGCGGACGAAATCTTGCTTTAAGGTATGAATTCACTTTTCAATTAAAAAGAATTGCGAAAAATCAGAAACTTCCCTTTAAGCGTTTTCAAATAGGACCGGTGTTCAGGGATGAGCCGGTTACCGGAAACAGATTCAGGCAGTTTACCCAGTGCGATATTGATGTAGTTGGAGCAACAATAAAAGACCAAGCAGAATTTTTGTGTGCAATAAATGAAATCCTGGTTGCACTCAAAATAAATTCAACAATTTATGTAAACAACAGAAAACTTTTAAATGAAATTTTGGATGAAGAAAAAATAAAAAACAAGGAAGAAGTGATAAGGGAGCTTGATAAAATGGATAAGCTTTCTGAATCAGAAGTTTTAGGTAATTTTAAAAGAATAAGCGCCGAAAAAATTCTTGAAGTTATTAAAAAACCAGAAGCCTTTTTTAAAAAATACAAATCTTACTCTGAAATTGAAGAATTAAAAAAATATGCAAAACTTTATGGGGTTGAAGTTAAGTTTTTGCCCTCTCTTGCCCGTGGGCTTTCGTACTATACTGGAAATGTTTTTGAAGTCAAATCAAAAATCAAGGAAACCATTTGCGCCGGAGGAACTTATTTAATCGATGGAGTGGAATCTTCAGGCATTTCATTTTCAATAGAGAGGTTTATGGCGGTTACAAATGTAAAATTAAATATAGAAAAGATACTTGTTGTTTCACTTAATGAAGATAAAAAAGCAATAGAACTTTCAAAAAAATTAAGAAAAATGGGTAAAAATGCAAGCGTTTATTTTGGAAAGCCAACTAAAGCGCTTGAATATGCAAATTCATATGGCATCAAAAAAGTTATTTTTATCGGCAAGAAAGAAGTTGAAAAAAAGAAGATGAAAATAAAAAATCTTATGACTGGAAAAGAAGTTACTCTTACAATTGAAAGAATTGATAAAGGAAAATTTTAGCTGCAAAAGATTAATAGCTTCAATCCTAATTGAACCCTTCAAATTATTTATAAATAACAATACTTTATCTTTTGTATGGTAAATGAAAAATTTATGCTTGTTTCTCTCGATGATGAGCGGGCAAAAAGCCTTGCTGAAGTTTTGGGAAATAAAACATGCAAAAAGATAATCGAACACTTGGCTGAAAACAAAGATGCGAGTGAAAAAGATTTATCCGTTTCTTTAAAAATTCCTCTTAACACTATCGAGTATAATCTAAAAAAACTCTTGAAAAGCGGTTTTGTTGAAAAAAAGAAGAATTTTTTCTGGAGCAAAAAAGGAAAAAAGATTCTTATGTATGAATTGACCAATAGATCAATTGTTATTTCTCCAAAAAAATCTCTGGGAGATAAAGTGAAATCAATTTTGCCTTCTTTAATACTGCTTTTTTCAGGAACTTTTGCAATTTGGGCTTATCAGAGAATTCAGATTCAGACGCAAAGAAGTGCTGAATACTTTGCAAGTCCGTCCGAGGCAACAAGCAACCTAATGGAAGCCGGAATGCAGAATTTAGATCAGGTTTTTAATTATTCTCCAGACCCTATTTGGCTTTGGTTCTTTTCAGGAGGGCTCATAGCAATACTTATCTTTTCAATAGTAAACTGGAGGAAGTTATAGTGGTAAAGAGAGATAAAAAGGAGGATGTGAACATGAAAAAAGATAACAATGCGATTGTTGTTACTTCAATTATTGCAGGGGTTGTTTTAGTTGTTGCCCTTGTTGCTTTGTTTGTAGTCAACGGAAATTCAAATATGAGCAACACAGTAACCGTACAGGGAATTTCCACAATTAAGGCAATGCCGGACAGAGTTTCAGTTTACTTTAACATTCAAACAAACGGGACAACTTCAAAAGAAGCAAGTGACAAAAATAGTGAAATTTACAATTCTCTTGAAATTGCCCTTCTTTTAAAGGGTTTTGACAGGAAAGAAATAGGCACTGAAAATTTCAATGTCTACCCAAATGTGTATTATGATGATGGAAGGCAGGTAACCGAAGGATTCATTGCTTCCAGAACGGTTAAACTTGAATTTTCCTCCGAGGATTCAACTAAGTTAACTTCTGCGGTTGATGCTGGAATAAATGCTGGTGCTGGCATAAGTTACATAAATTTTGAGCTAAGTTCTGACATTCAAAGCGAGTACAAGGCAAAAGCTCTTGAAGAAGCTTCAAAGGATGCAAGAATCAAAGCTGATTCAGTTGCAAGCGGATTTGGAAAAAGAATAGGAAGGCTTGTAAGTGTTTCCGTTGATGAATATAACTATATGCCATGGGTAATGTATTCAGGGACGGGTTCTTTGGATATGGGGGCTGAAGCAAGAATTGCCGCTGAAAATATAAGACCTACAACTCAGGACATAACTGCAATAGTGAGTGCAACGTACAAATTTGCCTAAATTTATTTTTTAATTTTTTTTAATTTTTATTTTTTCAAACAATTTTTAAACTAAAAAATTCTTTTACTTTGATGGTCTTTAGTGAGGTGAAAAGTGTTTTTTTGGATGTTTGTAAAAAGAAGATTTATTTTTTTATTAGCCTTTTTATTGCATTTTTATTTTAGCAAGATTTTTATTCCACAAAAACTTAGAGAAAAAATGAAATACTCAAAATATGCCCCTATGGTTGCAAGGTATGGAGTGAGTTTTGTATTTTTGGTCTTTGGTATCTGGCAGATTGTTAATCCTCAATCATGGCTGGGTTATCTTCCAAATTTTGCGTTTGGTCTTGGAATGAACCCCCTCACACTTTTGATTTTAAACGGGATATTTGATTTTGTAATTGGACTTTCTTTGGTGACAGGGATTTTTTTGAGATTTTTTTCATTCTTAGGAATTATTCACCTTCTTGGAATTGAAATTTTCCTTGGGTTTAATGATGTTTTAATAAGGGACATTGCGATAATGATTGTTCTTTTCTCAGTTTTTTTAAACGGAAAGGATAAATGGCGCTTTAAAAAAAAGTGAAATTAACGCAATAATATTTATAACCTTAAGGAGAGAAATTAAACTATGAAATTCAAAGGATTGCTTTTTGATATTGACGGAACCCTTGTAACAACCAGGTATGAACACAGAAAAATTGTTCTTCAGAAAACACTTGAAGAGTACGGAAAAGAAATTCCATTAAAAGAAATAATAAACAAATTCTGGTTTGAAGGCAATCGTGACGAAATAGTCCGAGAAATTTTTGGGATTGACAAAAGTGATTTTTGGAAAACTTATGCAAAATATGATACCCCCGGTTTTAGGAAGATTTTTACCTCCCCGTTTTATGATATTGAGGTTCTTCCTGATCTTAAAAGAGAAGGATACAAATTGGGAATTGTGACCAGCGCACCCGGGGAAATTGCAGATCTCGAAGTTGGAATGATTGGAAAATCCTTATTTGATTCGGTTGTTGTTGCGCATGTAAAAAATGGGTTTTTGCCAAAGCCAAATCCGGAGGGAATAATAAAATGTCTTAACTGCCTTGAACTGAAAAATAATGAAGCAATTTTTGTCGGAAATTCTGATGAAGATATTGGTGCTGCAAAAAATGCAAATGTTTTTGGGATTCATCTGGATAGGAGGGAATACAAATATAAAAATCTAAAACCTGGCCGGACAGTTTATTCCCTGTATTCTCTTGAGAGAATTCTTGCAACAGAGTTTTAACCAATTAATTTATAATCTCTTTTTCTTTTAATTAAACATGAACGTTATAAAGTCCTCAGGGGAAATTGAAAAGTTTAACCATAGGAAAATTTACAATTCTGTTCGTGCGGCGGGCGGTTCAAAAAAGCTTGCAAGCCTGGCCGTAAAAGAAGTCAGAAAGATGCATAAAAAGAATCTTCCAAGCAGAGAGATTCTAGGTTTTCTTTTAAAATTTTTAAGTCAGGAGCCTGGCGTGTCACAACGGTATAATCTTAAAAGAGCAATAATG
>JAHJRS010000014.1 GCA_018830845.1 Nanobdellota archaeon | reverse complement strand
TCCAATTCATAAAGAGGCCAGGCATATTTTTCATTTAACAAAGGTTGGGGTTCCATAAGACGAACACCATCATGATTTCCGGGGGAAATTATTATTTTAATATCCTTCCTAAGATCCCCTAAAATATCCGCAATTTTTTCAAATTGGGCCTCGAGGTCTAAAAAGTTTAAATCCCTTTCCTGGTCAGGATAGTTTCCTACCCCGGTAATCAAATCTCCTACAATAAAGAGGTATTTTATTTTAAGTGCTTCAGGAGTGTTTGGGACCTCACCATTTAAATAATCCACCATTTTTTTAAAATCCTTTTCAAGAAACTTTTTGCTCCCGAAATGAACATCTCCTATAAAAGCGGCATATTCCTCAACTGGAGATTTTTTTCTTTCTTCAAGCCCCGCTTCTGGAAAGATAATTTCATTTGCAAATAAAATTTCTGAACTTCCTGTCCCCCTAAAACCCAAAACAGAATCAAGGGGTATATCTTCACATTTCTTTGCAATTTCTTCTGAATCGGGGTTTATCAATACCCTCATTTTTCCAGTAAGATCCTCAATTTCTAGAAGGACCCTTTTTGTTTTTGTAATTCTTTTGTCATAAACCATCCCAATAACAGAAAATTTTTGCCTGTCTTGGGATAATTTATTTATTGAGACTAAATTTTCAAGCTCTTTCTTTTCCTGTAAAAAAAGTTTTATTTCTTCATACCTGTTACGAAAATGGGTCACAAAATCCTTGACTTCAAATTTTTTCCCTTCGGTATTAAAAGAAGAAACAATCTTTACCCTGCCGGAAGAAAGGTCTTCTTTTTTTGAAGAGATTTCATCCTTAAAATTGCCCAAGCCCATTTTCTTAAGCACAAGGGAGGAATCTATTCTTTTTATTTCGGAAAATTCTTTGACAAACTTTTTTATTTTTGAGGCATTTTGTTTTAAAAGAGACTCATTAAAAAATTTTTTCCCCGTAAGAAGTTTTATCTTTTCTATTAAAAAAAGAACAAGGGAAATTTCTTCAAGGGAAGAAAAAATTTTTGCAAAGGAAGAGTCTAAAAGAACATTCTTTTCAAGACAAATTTTTTGCAACTCTGCTTTTTCCATTTTAAAATCAAATTAGGAATAATTAAAGCTCGCACTAAGAATCTCTTTTGCTTTTTTTAAAACCGCTTCTGAAAGAGCAACTTTTATTTCTCTCATTCGACCCCCCCTCCCTTTTGAAATTACCCTTACATTTATTATTCCCAGCATATCAAATTCCTGAATTATGTCCCCCACCCTTCTCTGGGTCAAAGGTTCAACCTTAAAATCAAGGCAAAATTTTTGATAGTGGTTGTAAACATCCCCTGTAAAAAAAGAGTTCCCTTTTAATTCGGATGAAAGAATTATTATTGAATTAAGAACCATTTGAAATTGTTTTGGGTGTGTACTTATCACATCCAAAATTTTATCTCTTTCAATTTTATTTTTGGCTTCATCAATATGTTTAATTTTTATTCCCCTTTCCCCCGCTCTTTCAGCAATTTCTCCTGCAACCCTCAAAAAGTCAAGGGCCCTTCGGGCATCCCCCGATTCTCTTGCTGCATAAGCTGCACATTTTTGAACCACCCCTCTTTCCAAAACCCCTTCCTTAAAAGCCCCTTCTACCCTTTTCATAAGGATGTCCTGAATTTGAACTGCATTATAGGGGGGAAAAACAATTTCTTCTTCCGAAAGAGAACTTTTGACCCGAGGGTCAATGTTTTCCAAAAAAACAAGATCATTTGAGATTCCCACAATTGAAATTTGAGACTTTGAAAGTTCAGAATTGAGACGGGTGAGGTTGTATAAAAAATTGTTTGATATTTTTTTGACCAATTGATCAACTTCATCAAGAATTAAAATCAAAAGCTGTTTTTTTGAATCAATCATTTCTATAAATTTGCTGTAAACAGCCTGTGTAGGTAATCCGGTCGCCGGAACTTCTCCTCCAAGCTGCCTTATAATCTCCGCCAAAATTCTATATTCGGTGTCGGCCACTTGTTTTAATTTACAATTAATATATTGAATTTTAAGTTCAAAACCCAATCTGTTTGTTTCCTGCATTCTTTTTTGAAGTGCACTTTGGACTTTAAAAATTGAAAGGGTTTTCCCCGTTCCGGTGTTCCCGTACAAAAAAAGATTGCTTGTTTTTTCTCCTCTAAGAACTGGTGCAAGTATCGAAGCAATTTGTTTTATTTGATCCTCTCGGTGAGGAATATCCTCAGGGGTATAATTTGACTGCAGGAGAGTTTTGTCTTTGAAAATCTTATTCTTGTCAAACGTATCAAAAATTTCATCTAATTCATTTTTCATATTTTAATCCTTTTTTCTCTAAAAACATCCTCTCAGAGAGACGTTTATTTCTCATGGAACAATTCCTTCTTTGAAGAATCTTCAACGGAAAAAAAGATAAACATTTTATAAAAGATTATAACTACTTATAAAGAAAGACACCTTAATTTCGTATGGAAAAGCATTTAGTTTGTATAGAAAAGATTTGTCCTTTAATTTTAACAAAAAAAGAACCCCTTAAAATAATTATAAAAGAAAATTCTAAAAGAGGAATAATAAAAGAAAAATTTAATAAAAGAATAAAATAAAAAAATTACCTTATATAATAATAATAATTAATATTTTAAAATAATATATATAATAATAATAAAAAATATTTTAATTATATAGTCAATCACCTAAATTTTTTTAAAAAAATTCAAAAACCAAAAAACCCAAAAAAAGAAAAATATAATTTTCCAAAGGAAATGAGGGTGTCACACCCCTTTCCAAAATATCTAAATGGAAATAACTTTTTTAGTTACCTTTGTTATTCTTTAAATTAATTTATATAGTTTTCAATTAATTTTGAAGTTACACAAAAAAAGGATTAATTTTCATTTTTAAGATAAAGAAAATTTTAAGGAAAGCATATTATAATATAGAGATAAATTTATAAATTAATTAAATTTAGAAGAAACATGCAAACAGAGAAAATTTTATTTGACTCTCTTTTAAATAAGATGATTGTTACAAAAGAGGGGAAAAGACTTGGTTTTGTAAGGGACATTACTTTTGAAGTAAGGTCGGGTGAATTGATTAATTTGATTGTAAAAGACCCCACAATTTACACAAAAAACATCAACCTGGAAAAATCCAGTTCAAATGAACTTTTAATTCCTTACTCTGCAATCATTGCAATTGGGGATTTTGTTGTTGTTTCAGAAGAAGATTTGGCCTAAACAATTCTTCTGAAAAATAATTTTTTAAAATACAAATCTTTAAAAATAAAGGTCAAATTATAAATTTATGATTGCGTTTAAAGGTTTTGTTTTAACAAAGTTAAAGGCTGAAAGGTTTGACCAAAAAATTGAAGATATAAAGGTAGAGACTTCCGTGAATATTATTTCTATAGAAGAGCATGTTTCAAATAAAGAGGACAGTGGGAAAAAACACTTAGTTATCTCTTTTGATTATAAAATACAATACTCTGAAAAAGTTGCAGAAATTGAGATTGGAGGGAAGATTTTTTTGGCGGTTGATCCTGATACTTCATCCGAGGTTTTAAAAAAGTGGAAGAAAAAAGAATTAACAAATGAATTTAAACTGGCCGTTTTTAATTTAATTTTAATGAAGGGAAATATAAAGGCAGTCCAGGTAG
>JAHJRS010000013.1 GCA_018830845.1 Nanobdellota archaeon | reverse complement strand
TATTTGTGGGATAATTTATTTTATTTAAAATTCAAAGGGCTTATGCCCTTAATGAAATAATCTTGGATATTCCTTCATGCATTGAAACTCCGAAAAGGTTTGTTGCACCTGTTATTATTTCATCATTGTGCGTAATCACAATGTACTGCCCTTTCTTCATATATTTATTTAGAAGCCCTGAAAGACGCTCTGAATTTCTTTTGTCAAGGGCGGCATCAATTTCATCCAGAATGTAAAAATGATATGGTTTTAGCTCCTGTATTGCAAAAATAAGTGAAAGTGCCACCATTGTCTGCTCACCTCCTGAAAGGGATTTCACATCAAAATATTTTCCATGACCTGTTTTTACAATAATGTCAATTCCCCCTTCAAAAGGATCCTTTTTGTTTTGAAGCTCCAAAAAAACCTGCCCCTTTACTGAAATTTGGGAGAAATTTCTTGTGAATATTTCATTTAATTCGATTAAAGTAGACAGGAAGGCTTTCTTCTTTTTTATATCAATTTCATGAATTATTTTCAAGACCCCCTCTTTCTCTTTTGTAATTGTTTCAACCTTTTCACTAATCAAATCATATTCTTTTTTAACCTCCTCATAAACATCAAGTGCCCTAAGATTAACCGTCCCGATTCTGATTAAAATCTCTTCGGCCCTCTTTAATCTTTCCTCCAAAGTCTCCTTTTTGGTTTTTATTATCTGAGCCTCCGGGAATTCAAGAATTTCCGTTTCAAGGCTTTCAACTTCGGCTTCCGACCTTGCCCTTTCAATTTTGAAGTCATTCATTGAATTTTCAAGAAGAGAGAGTGAATTTCTCTTTTGGGAGAGTTCAATTTCAGTGTCTTTTATTTCCCTATGCAAAGAATCTCTTTGTTCAATTAATTTTTTTGCCTTTTTTATTAATTCTTCCTCTTCTTTCCTTTTGACACCCAGGGATTTTGTTTTTTCATAAATTTCAGAATCAATCCCCTTAAGGTCCTCATTAATATCTGTTTTTTCCCTTGCAAACTGTTTTATGGTAATAACTGCCCTTTCAAGCTCTCTTTGTTTAAATGAAATTTCACTTGAAAGGTTTTCCTTGCTTCTTATTGAAATTTCTTCAACTTCAATTTTAAGAGTCTCGTACCTTTCCTCTATGTTTGAATTTTCATCAAAATTCTCTTCAAGATTCTTTTCTTTTTTTTCAAGAACCGCCAATTCCTTTTTGTATCCCTCAAGTTTTTCGTTTAAATTTTTCAACTGAACATTTTTGTCGTGGATGCTTGAAAGTTTTATTAAATCGCTTTGCCTCTTTTGAATCTCGGATGTAATCTCATCAATTCCTTTTTCCAAAATATCTTTCTTTAAGTAAATTTCACTAAGTTCAGATTTAATTTTTTTTATTTCTGCGGAGAGGCTCTCAATTTTTGGGTTGGCCTCTTCTTTTATTGAGTATATGTGCTCATTAGTTATTTTGTTTTTGCACAAAGGGCAAATGTCATATGAACCAATTTTGTCAATAATTTTTTTGTTCTCTTCTATTTTGGATTCATTGACATTAACAATTTTTTCAATTTCAGTCTGCCTCTTTTGGAGCCTGGACAACTCTTCTTTTTTTGAAATCAAAGATGACTTTAACTCCTGGACTTTTTTTTCATCTGTCTTTTTATCATATAACTCTGACTCAAGATTGTCAATTTGCTTAAGTAAGAAGGAAGACTCATTTGAATAATTTTGGATTCCCTTTTTTTTCTCAAAAACCATCTGCCTTATCGACTTGATCTCACTTTTTTCCATATATTGCTTTTTTATCAAATCTTCAATCCTCTCAAGCTCCTGTTTTTTGGAAGAAAGTTCCTTTTGAATTTTTTCCATCGTAGGGGATTCCTCTCTTAAGTTTTTTATAGACACTTCATACTCCTCCATCAAAGACTGCAGGCTTATTTTTTTCTTTTCAATTTCTCTTAATTTCTTCTCATGATTTTCTTTTTTAACAGAGAGCCCAGCAATTTCAGCTCTGAGGTCTGAGATTTCTCGGTTGAGTTTTTCCTGCTCTAAACCTGTTTGTTTCTGAATTTTGGAATTTATCTGGCTTATTTTTTCTTCAAGTTCCTCAATGGAAGTTTCATTCGAAATTATAATTTTTTTAAGGTTTTCAATTTCTTTAATTTTTGAATCTATTTTTTTTGTGATTTCCTCGCTTTCTTTTTTCTTTTTTGTTAGGTCCGAAAAAATTATGCTTTTTTTAAAAGAACGTATTTCTTTTTCGAGTTTCTGGTGCTTTAGAGCGGCCTCTCTTTCTTTTTCGAGATTTGCGAGGTAAGAGTTTCTCTCTTTCAAAACAGCGCTTACTTCCTTTAATTTTTCATCTGTTTTTTCAAGCTCACGCAGGGCTTTTTCCTTCCTTGATTCATAAATAGAAATTCCGGCAACCTCCTCAACAATTCCCCTTCTTCCCTCAGCCTGCATCGCCACGAAGTTTTGAATCTGACCCTGCAGAATTATATTAAATCCATTCGGGTCTATTCCTGCCTGTGCAAGAAGCGATAAAACTTCCTGGCGTGTTTTTGTCAAATTGTTTATCCTGTAAATGCTCTGGCCATTTTTTCTTACAATTCTTTTTACTGAAACTTCTTTTTCACTTCCTGAAAAAACCCCGTCTGAATTGTCAAAAACAATTTCAACTGAGGCTTCTTTTGCCGGAGCCGCCGCTTTTGTCCCAAGAAAGATAAGGTTTGATGCTTTTGCAGCTCTCATTGATTTTATTGATAGACGCCCAAGAACAAAGCAAAGGGCATCAGTAATATTGCTTTTTCCAGAACCATTTGGTCCAAGTACCACATTTATTCCGGATGTAAAAGGAAGCTCAGTTTTCCTTGGAAAACTCTTAAATCCATGCATCACCAATTTTTTAATGTAAGACATATCTAAAAGAAGGGGCAGGGTTTTTTAAAGATTTATTTGAGATTTCGAAACAGACTATTTATTGTATTCTCTGTGTTTCCCCATTTTGCATAAGCGCTCCAACCCTGAAAAATTTCAAAAAATTTATCATGAGAAATTTTTCCTTCATTGAACAGTAGGATTTTTCTTTTCATATTTTTTATATTTCTTTTTCTTAAAAGCTTAAAATGATAAAAATTTCTAAAGCCGACAAAATCAACTCCCCTTGAAAGATTTATTATTCTTGATTTATCCAGATGAAGTTCAAGTTTTAATTTTTCTTTAAGGAAAATTTCAATTTCTTTTCTCCACTTCGTCAACTGTTCCTTTGACTTATGCAAAAGAACAAAATCATCAACATACCTAATATAATATTTTCCTTTTAATTTGTGCTTCACAAATTTGTCAAGTTCATTTAAATAAACATTTGCGAAAAACTGCGAAGTTAAATTGCCTAAAGGCATTCCTTTCTTATCAGAATTTTTTCGCCCCCCCCCCATTTTCAACAAGACTTCTTATCAACCAAATGGTCTTTCCACAACTTATTTTTCTTTTTATAATATCAAGTAAAATCTCTCTATCAATTTCTTTAAAATAATGTCTTATATCTGCTTTAAAGCAATAAGCCTCTTTTGATAAGTTATCTGTAACCTTACGCTTAAAAAAATCAAACCTGTTTAGGGCAAACAGACTTCCCTTCCCTTTTCTGTTTGCACAATTTTCATAAATAAAAGATTTGTCAAAAATTGGTTCTATAATGTTGCATAACGCATGGTGGACAATTCTATCTCTAAATTGTGCCTTAGAAATTCTTCTTGTCTTAGGGTCGCGAATAACAAACTCCCTTAATGGCTTTGGTAAATAAATTTGTTTTTTAAGTTCTTCATGCAAAATTTTTAAATTATAGGCTAAATTTTCCCCAAATCTTTTCACATAATCTTTCTTTGTTTTTCCTTTTCTTGCTTTTTTCCATGCAAGGATTAAATTTTTTAAAGAAATTATCTCTTCACACATTACCTGTTCCATCTTGAATATTTAGCCCTGGATTAAGACTATTCCGAGATTGTCGTTCCGATTAGACGGATTCCTGTTGCAGTTGAGGTTAGCCCTATTATCGTTGGCATTGAACCTCGCGACTATTTTTAGCCAATTTACCGATTATCTAACTTGAGGTTAGCCACCACTTTTTCAATTTTTTGAATTGTCAAAGTTGAATTTTATAGCTTAAAATAAACCTAAATGATGCATTAGCAAACTGACGTGTAGTCCCTTATTTGTATTTCTTGCTGAAGGAAATGCAAATTATCCAGGACAAAAGTCAAAATAAAAATCCCTTTAAAAAAATTTCGTGCCTCTGAGAGTATTGTTCATATTCCTTCCAGCCAGCGTTTAGATTAAGTGCCTGACGGCGCGTACTCCGAGATTGCCGTTCCGATCAGACGGATCCCCGTTGCAGCTGACGTCAGCCCCACCATCGTCGGCAACGAACCCCGCGACTGAATTATTATCTTTATCCGGAGCCCAGTAATATAAATTTCCTGATTCAACGTTTTTATTTGGAAGACCCTGATTTGTGTGACTATTTTCAACAAAGTCATCAAGAGAGATTCCGGGGGTTTTGTTTTTCATTAAAGTATTTTTATCAAGAATTTCTGACTTTTCAACAATTTTTCCATTGTCATCAAAAACATGATAGTTAATATTTAAAACTCCATTTTTCATTTTAAAGTCAGCATCAAGCCACTCGGCCCTCCACGGAGAACGAACTTGTGTGATTTCATTATAAATTCCCTTTTCATTAACTTTTGAATATTTTAAAAATTCAACAAATTCGTAAGGAGTGAGCATTTTTTCTCTGCCCTCATGAAGAAGCTTTTGAGATTCAAACCAGTTTTTACCATGAAATTTCTTTTCTTTGGCAACATAAAGTTTTATTGAGGGAACAAAAATGAAGCCCTCAAGATTTTGGTTTTCAACAAAATCTTTTTCCAAAGAATAATCTAAATCAAAAGAATTAATTATTCTTGCTATTCTTTCCTTGTCTTTCTCTTGTACATAGATTTTTGCCATATTAAGTTTACAAAGCTGAAGTTTATAAACTTTTCTATTTTGTTACTCTTAGAAAAAAGTAACACTAAAAATTAAGTTCAACCTGCTTAAGTTTTGTGTAGGCAACCTTCCATGTTGACCAGCTTTTTCTGAAAAGACCCTCTTTTTCAAATTTTGCAGCGAATTTTTCAACAAAACTTATAGTTAGCGGATCTGTGCAGTAACCTGAACCAATGAGATCTCCATATTTCTCCTTAAGCTGAGACATATGCCTTTCTCTTTCACACTTTGCAAGAATTGAAGCTGCGGCAACTGCAAGATAATTCTTATCTGCTTTGTGTTCAATTACAATTTCTAAGTTTGACAAATTGTCAATTTTTGTTTTTAAGGCATGCGTCCAGGATTGAATTCCTATTGAGGGGCAATCAATTATTATTTTCATTCTCTCTTCTCCAGTGTTTAGATTGTTTATTATTTGGGCAAACTTTCTTGCTTCAAGTTCAGTTAAATTTACTCCGTTAGAATTTGTTGAATCAATTTCGTCGGCGTGGCAAACAACCAATTCATGTGCATTAATGACTTTTTTTAATTCTTTCTCAAGGAAGTCGCGCCTTTTTGGAGTAATCATTTTTGAATCCTTAACCCCTAATTTTCTAAGAACTCTCTCGGTTTTTTTTTCAATTAAACAACCTGCAAGAACCATTGGACCCATTACAGGGCCTCTTCCAGCTTCATCAAGACCTAAAATTAATTCCCTCATTTTACAAAAAAAGATGCAGGAGTTTTTAATTATTTTGGATAGATTTTATAAAGAAGAAAATCTTATTGTGATTATGAGAAAAAATGGAAACTTTGCCCTTCTTATCCCCATTGTAATAATTTTAGGCATCCTTATTTTAGCTTTTGCTGTATTTATTTACCTGAATAAGACGAGCGTTGAATTTAATAATTCAACTGGATCAGGACTTAGTCCTCTTGTCGAGATTACTCTGAAAGAACTTGAAATTCATAACTCATTGTCAGACTGCTGGATTAATTATAGAGATAAAATTTATGACATAACTAAATGGGTTGGAAACAACCCTGAATTTGGAGAATATATCCTTCCATATTGTGGAGACCCAAGAGATTTTGAGGGAATTCAAATGCCAGAACCGATTGCAATTTCAACAATAATAAGTGAGAGTCAATTCAGAGGGAATTTTGG
>JAHJRS010000001.1 GCA_018830845.1 Nanobdellota archaeon | reverse complement strand
CAAGAAAAATGTGGCCTTTTGTTGGAACGTCAAGACTTCCGACAAGATTCATTGATGTGGATTTTCCGGAACCAGACGGCCCCATTATTGCAACAAATTCCCCCTCATTAACTTTAAGAGAAATCCCATCAACAGCCTTCACAACATTCTCACCCATATAATAATGTTTGAAAACATCCTTCAATTCAATTAATACAGAATTTTTTTCACCTTTTTTCATTCCAAAAAAAAGAGAATTAGTTATTTAAATGTTAAGATTTTCAGCCCCTGCTTTTTATAAACTCTTTCAATAAATTAACCACTTCGTCTTTTTTGTAAGGCAAAAATGTAAGTGAACCCGCATTCTTGTGCCCCCCTCCGGCGGGAAATGCCTCGGGGCACTTTTTGTTTACAAAATTTAAAAATTCATGGAATGAAAAATTTGCGTCATCAGTTGCTCTTAGAGTTATTGCAGTAGACATAATTCCAGCCGTGACAAGGGCTGTAACATTCTTTTCCTTTTGATAGTTCTCATGAATAAGACTAACTGCCCTGCCGGGTTTGGGGAAAAATCCAAATCCCGGAAAAGTCTTTTCAACTTCAATTGTCTGCAAAACAATTTTCCCAATTTTTTCCTTTTTTGAATTGCTCTTCCCAATTGATAATCCCTTTTTATCAAGATCCCTAATATAAGGCGCCAAGAGTGAAACTAGTTTCTTCTGTTTATCACGGGGTTCTCCAAATAAAACTTCAATGTATTCCCTAACTTCCATAAACCTAACTTTAGCAGAAACATAATCTATTACAAGCGAAATGTCGGACAAAAGTTCTTTTGAATAACCTTCCTTCTCTGCAATTTTAAGATATTCTTCCATAACCTGAGGGTTTCCAAAATCAATTCTGTCAGCAAAGCCCGCCATCGCCGGAATCTGATTTATATTTTTGACTTCTGGATTAATAAACCTCGCAAATTCACTGCAAAGCATTCCTGCCGAAAAATGAGAACCATCTTCCCCCACCAAAAAGGGGTTTATATGAACCATTACTTCAGGTGTAATCACATCCTTGTCAAATGCGTGGTGGTCAACCACTATAAAATCTGCTCCGTGAACTTTCCCCTGCCGGACTCCCATGAGGTCTTCAGGAGTTGAACCGTTGTCAGCAATTATAATCAAAGGCATTTTATTTGAAAATTTTGCAACATTTCTAAGGGAGTTTGCCATGTCTCTTATTGAATCATCAATTTCATAATATGGAGCCTGTGAAGGAGCCCTCAAAAAAAATTCCCATGGCGCTTTGACTGAACCATGCTGCTTCATAATTAAAGGGAGTATTGCCCTTTCAAGAGAATATCCTGAAGAATAACCATCAGCGTCGTTGTGGTGCCTTACAATTATAGGCCTGTCCTGAACTATTGCAAGTCTTACTTGTGTTGCAGCTTCAATAAATCTGTCACGCAACTTGTCTAATATTGGACTCTTGACTAAAAAAGGAGGGGGCGTAACCTTTGCCCTTTCTTTTTCAATTAATTTCAAGTTTTTCAAAAATTCATTTTTTTCATTTTCCCCAACTTTTCTTATCGAAATAATTTCACCTTCAAGCTCCCCCTGATATTCATTTATTGTCACAACCGAACGAACAACATCATCTTCCTCAATTTCTGGGTAAGCACGGGCACCAGGACCAATAAAACCCTTAAGTGAAAGGTTTCCTGTTCCGTCATTGACAACAAAAATTGTGGGCCCTCCGGTTTGAACAATCCGGTTCACAATTCCCATTACTGAAACCTTGCCTTTAGAATTAAGATTTATCTCTTCAATTGAAACCTCTTTTGAAATCCCTCCGTTTTGGGGTTTTCTGAAGTTTTTATTTGGCTTCTTAAAATTTTTTCTATTCATTTTATACCATAAATATATTGAACCTGTTAAAAAACTTTGCATAGCCTTAATTTTTTCATGTCTCAAGCATCCCATCAAAATCTTTATAAACGCGCCTTAACAAAAATATTTTATGGCATTTAAGATTAATTTGAATGAAAAATCAGGAAAAACTTACAAACTTGAAGTTTCGGCACCGGGTTTAATTGATAGGGAACTTGGGGACAAAATTGATGGAAAAGAAATAAAAAACGAACTTGAAGGATATGAATTTGAAATAACCGGAGCTTCAGACAAGGCAGGATTCCCTTTATTTAAAGAGGTTCAGGGGCAAGGATTAAAAAAAGTTCTTCTGGGTTACGGAAAAGGAATGCACAAAAAACCGAAAAGAGAAGGCAAAAAACCTGCAAAAGATACAAAACCAAAAGGATTAAGATTAAGAAAAACCGTCAGAGGAAAAGTTATTTCCGAAGCAGTTGTCCAGATCAATCTTAAAATTGTAAAAGAGGGTAAAAAACCCCTCTCTGAAATTTTTGCGCCCGAAAAGTCCGCTGAGCAAACTGCTTAGTAAATCACTAATTCTGTTACTATTCTTGAAAAATAACAAAATAGAAAGATTTATATAGTATAAAAAAGTATTACTTTTAACTTAAAAGTAATAACAAATAATACAAAATGACAAACATAAAGGAAAATTCGGGATTGGTAAGAAAGATTGTTACAGGAGTAGTAACCCTAGTTACACTTGGAACAGCAATCTACGGAGGAATAAATTATCTTGAAAATTTAAAAGATATGGACAAAAGCGAAGTGAGGTATGAAAATATTCCAAGAGGCTATGAAAGCTGGAATGTTTCTAAAAAAGAAATAAAAGATTCAACAAAATATCAAAAAAAGGAGCTAAAATGAAAACAAGATTAAGCATAACAATTGATGAAGACAAAGCAAAAGAAATAAGCAAAATTCTGAAAAAAGGCCTCTTCAGAAACAAATCCCACGTCATGGAATACGCTTTAATTAAATTTTTGGAGAAAGAAGATGAAAAATCTGCTAGATAACCTTACCGAAGGAAAGGAGCTGACTTTTGAAGAGGCGAAAAGTTTGGGGGACATCTCGCTTGCGCAGGAATCCCTTCCCTTCAAATACACTCTCGGAGAAAAAATCGGCAAAGGTGGGTTGGGGGAGATTTATGAAATTAACGGCGAAGCTTTTGTAGCCAAGGTTCCTCTTTACCATACAGACAAATACCTTATAGAAAACGGCTTCACAATAAACAAAATTGCATATGAAAAAGGAATCAGCTGCCCGGAACCGGTGGGATTTTTTAACTTATACAACCCCGAGGAAAAAAAATTCCAATTCGGTTTTGTAAGAGAAAAAATTAACGGCGAAAAAACGGGGTTGGGCGAAGAAACATTATGGATTGAGAAAGAATGCAAAAAAGCCGAAGAAATGGGTTTTGAAATTTTCGAATCTGAAACTCTTTATGACAAAGAAAAAAATAAGTTTTATTTTTTTGATTTTGATTTTTGGAATTACAGAACAAAAAAGGAGGATAAAAAATAGATGACAAATATATGCAAAAAAGTTTTTGGAATAGGAATTCCTTTGGTGATCTCAGGATTAATCATATACGGTTCTCAGACCGATGAAACAGAAACAAAAATTCTGAAATATCAGGGATGGTATCCTGATGAAGGAAAAAATATGGTTGTTTTTGATTCAAAACCACTTAGAGAAAGAGAAGGCAAAGAACCTGAATACCGAATTGCAAGTGATATTGAAAGAAAAAAACTAAGGAATCTTGAGCTAAACCAAAACTACAAGGTTAAAATTGAAAAGAAAAATTTTGGATTTGTCTTTCCCAATAAGGTTTCCTCAATAGAAAAAAACACAACTAATTAATTTTTATTTTTGTTTAAAATCCTAAAATAAGTTTTAGGAAAACCTTTTTTAACTCCCCTTTTCTAAAGGTTTTATGGATAAAAAAATACCTGAAATAAATGTCGGGGTTGTAGGACACATTGACCACGGGAAAACAACTCTGCTTTCAAGGCTCACAGGGAAGTTTACCGATACACATTCCGAAGAATTAAAACGTGGAATTACAATAAAACTTGGCTATTCTGAGATGACTATTTTTGAAGAAAATGGAAAGTTCAACCATGAAGGAAAAGGCAAACCTTTCCGCTATGTTTCTTTTATTGACGCTCCAGGGCACGAAATGCTAATGGCAACAATGCTTTCAGGAGCAGCAATTATCGACGCTGCAATTTTAGTAATAAGCGCAAGCGAAGGAATCAAGCCTCAAACAAAAGAGCACTTCATGGCACTTCAAGCAAAAAAAAT
>JAHJRS010000012.1 GCA_018830845.1 Nanobdellota archaeon | reverse complement strand
TAAAAAGATTTAAGGAATCTAAAATTTTTTTCAGATCTAAACGCATAGTCTGCAAAAATTGCGGCACAAACAAGCCACCCCCAAGATTCTGAATCAATGAGTTTTTCACCCAAAACAAAAGTTGTCAGAGCAGAGCAGTCCTCAGAAACCGTTTTTATAATGTTTTTTGTGCCTTTCAGATTTTCTCCAACTGGATGATGATCAATCAAAAAAACATCTTTATCAAACCTTAACTCTTCAAAACCCTCATAATCAATTGCCTCAATATTCAGGTCCGAAAAAATCACCTTTTTTACCCCCTTTTCCTGAATCTTAAGAGAAACCTCCTTTACCATGTCTGACTTTATCTCCAAAAAATCCATATAATCAACCTTGATTCCTCTTGCTTCAAGAATGGCTTCAATAAAAAAACCCGAGGCAACCCCATCAAGGTCAGTATGGGTTAAAACAGCAACCTTATCATAAAACCCGATTGAATCTATAAACTTAAAAAATTCATCTTTTGACCCAAGGAGATAAGAGAGTTCCATAAAAATAAATAGAACTGCCTTTTTTAAAAGTTAGTTATTTATTATACAGTAACATAATTAAATTTATAACCTAAAGAAGTCTGAATTTTTCATGGCAACAATAGAAAATCAAAATTACTTAAACGCCCTAAAAAAGGGAAAAATGAAAGAAATAAAAGTTGCCTCCTACGACCGAAAAGAATTTTTAAAAAACCAGAACAATAAATGCTCAAAGTGCAAAAAAGATTTGCGAGCCGGATATTATAAGGTAATTGTTGATTCTAAAACAAAAGAAAAGTCAGCCATTTGCTCAGACTGCCTTGTTCACATCCCCGAAAGAAAGTAAATTACTTTTGAACTTTTCTTGAGAACTTAAAAATTATTTTGTAGAGACTTTTGATAAATTTTGGCTCAAGTGAGGTTTTTTTAATAACGTTTTTAACAATTTCCTTCTCCCTGAAAATATCCCTCACAGGAATTTTATTTCTCTTCTTGTATTTCCCAATGTCTCTGGAAATTTTATCCCTCTTCTCCAATAGAGAAATTATCTTCCCATCAACTGCGTCTATTTTTCTTCTGAACCTGTCTAACATAAAAACTCCCAAATTAAAAAAATAAATAAAATAAAGATATTAAATCTTACTCTTCGTCATCGTCTTCGAAGTCTTCTTCCTTGTCTTCGTCTTCTTTGAAGTCGTCTTCGTCGTATTCTTCTTTTGCCATTTTTGGAATACCTCCAGTTTAACTAAAACCATATTCATGGAGGACTTTTTAAAGTTTCTGGATAACTTAAAGTAACAAAAAATAAGGGGAAAGTTTATAAGGGAAAATTAATGAATTTTCAGGATTTTTGAAGAATTTATTTTGCCTTTTTCATTGTCAATATCGACGATTGAAAAATTTCCCTCATGTATTGCCCCTGGATTAATAAGAAGGGTTTTACCTAACTTCTGTTTTCCTTTTGATTCATGAATGTGGCCCCCGAAAAAAAGAATAGGTTGGTATTTGAGAATTATTCTTCTTGCCATTTTAGAACCATAATGTCTTTTGAGTTTACTTTTTTTGATAACTTTTCCATAATCCCCTTTTAATGCTGCCTTCAATGGCTTAAGACCCATCTTATCTAATTTGGTGTTATAAGGCGTAATGTGTGAAACAAAAATAACTTTCCCAGATTTATTTTCTTTTTTGAATTTATTAAAAAGTTTCTCCAAAATTTTTTTATGCTTCGCGTATCCCTTGCTCTTTACTCTTCCAGGAAAACTGTGACCTCTCATCCCTATAAAAACCAAATCTCCAAACCTCAAAGCCTTGTAATCAAACCTTTGTATATTATGGTAACTCTTTAATCTATCAAGAAGGAGATTCTTTTTTTCCCAATTTGGCATCCCTTTATTTATTTTCGGTTTGAAATCTGAAGCATCTTCAGTGGAAGGGTAATCGATATTCCCTAAAACAGTAAAAACTGGCACAGAGACATTGTTTAATTTTCTTATTGCTTCCTCTCCCCTCTTTAAATCATTCATAACTAACTCCTTATATTTCTTTTTACCAATTACTTCCCAAAGCTCCTTTTCTTTTCCATAACAATGCTTAAACCAAAGTTTCCTATAGTGAAAAGGAGGATAATCTCCAATAGAAACAACTAAATCTATTTTCTCCTTCTTAATAATTGAATATAATTTGGACGGAAATTTTCCGTGGAAATCCCCTAAAACAAGAAGTTTCATTTAACCATCAACAAAATATATTTTATAAATTTAAGGACTAAGCCTTGTCATTGTCCTTGGAAAAGCAATTGCATCCTTTATTGTATCGAGCCCGCAAATCCATGAAATGACCCTCTCGACACCCATCCCATATCCTCCGTGCGGAATTGAACCATATCTTCTTGTATCAAAATAAAATTCATATTTACTGAGGTCTTCACCGTCGCGAATTAAGTTCTCTTTAATTTTATTAATGTCTTCTTCTCTTTGTGAACCTCCAACAATCTCCCCGTACCCTTCAGGGGCAATCACATCAAATCCTAAAACAACCTTCCCCTCTTTAGGGTGCTTTTCCGGTTCCTTCATGTAAAATGCTTTCACTTCTTTTGGGTATTCCCTAACAATTATTGGGGTTTCAAAAAGTTCACTTAGTTTATCCTCTTCAATTGTCCTCAAATCCTTTCCCCACTTAATTGTTATCTTCTTTTTATCCTTTAAAAGTTTAAGAGCCTCTGTATAGGTTATCCTGGGAAATTTCTTTTTTACAGTAGGTTCAAGTTTTTTCATATCCCTCCCCAAAACTTTAAGGTCTTCGGCATTTTCTTTTAAAACTTTTACGACTATATCCTTAATTAATCCTTCAACATCATTCTGCAAGTCTTCAAACCTGCACCATGCTTCTTCCATTTCAGCCATCCAAAGTTCAGCTAAATGCCTTGAGGTCTTTGACTTTTCGGCCCTAAAAGCTGGTTGAATTGTAAAAATTTTTTCAAGAGCAAAAACTGCCGGCTCCGCGTGAAGCTGCCATGTTTGGGACAAATAGGCCGGTTTTCCAAAGTAGTCAATATTAAACAAAGTTGAACCCCCCTCACCTGCAAGATTTAATATTATGGGACTATGATACTCGTAGAATCCTTTTTTGTGCCAGTGATTCCTTATTGCCTCCAAAACCGTTGACCTTATTTTTAATATTGAAATCATTTTTCTTGACCTAAGCCACAAGTGCCTCCTGTCCCCCAAAAGCTCTTCATTCAAATCTTTATTTATTGGAAAAT